>JACMMK010000160.1 GCA_014379045.1 Burkholderiales bacterium | reverse complement strand
GACGCAGCAGCGGGCGCAGCGCGCGGAACCGCTCGTGGCCCAGGACGAAGCTGTCCAGACCGTAGCGGTAGGTGACCTGAAGAATCCGGAAAAGTCGCAGCAGCCGCATCGATCGATCAGCGAGAACGCGCGATGCGCGACGTCGGAAGGGTCCGGACGGCTCGTCCGTACGACGTCCGTACGGACGTCCGCCCGAACGTCAGGGTGTGCCCAGAAAGTCGATCTCGACGGCCCGACCGCGCGCTCTGGCAAACGACCGGATCATCGTGAGGCAAGGCATCGCTGCGCAAGCGCGCAAAGTATAGCCCAGCACTTCGGCGTCAAGCCGCATCCGGCGCTATGAACGCGACACACGGGTGGCGTCGAGCAACGCCACACGTTTCGCCAGACGTTCGGCGTCGTCGCGCAGATGATCGACCTCGGCGACATAGCCGGCGACCTCGTCGGCGCGCGCCACGAGCGACTGCTCGTCGGTGAGGAACTGGCGTGTGGAACGCGCCAGCGAACTGGCCACCTCGCCGGGCAAGCGCGCGGCTGCCGCACCGACCTGCGTCAGCCGATGGGCGGCAATGTCACCGACCACGCGACTCAGGTCGGCCTCGACGTCCCAGCGCAGGTGGCCGAACAGATACTCCAGATCCGCCGCGAGCCCCACGTTGCCGGTGACGCTGACCTCGCGCCGTGCTTGCGGATCGCGTGCGAGCAGTCGCGGCAGCAGCGCGAGTGGCACCGCGATCGTCACCGCCGACGGAAGATCCTGCGCGGGCAGCAACGTGCCCTCGGCACTGACCGCGACATCGATGACCGTGGCACCGATCTGGAGTCGGATCGCTTCGCCCGCGTACGGGACGAGCCGCGCACGCGCCCACGACTGGCTCGCGAGCAGGTGATTGATGGCGGCGATGATCGGTGACGACAGAGGCTGCAGCATAGGTTTGGCACGTACGCGCTGAACGAAACAAAAACGGGCGGATCGCTCCGCCCGTCACCCCGACCTCCAGCGCAACGAATCGCTCAGACGGCGGGTTCTTCCACCTGCTGAATGCCTGCGATCAGCCAGCTCGAGTTGCGTTCATTCAGGGCTTTCTCGACGTGCCACACTTCATCGACCGGTTCGGGATTCATCGCATCGTCTTCGCGAATCAGACCGGTGAACCGGACGCTGGCAATCATCTTGTCGCCTTCGGTCACGACCGACATCAGCTGCGCGTCGATCGACACGACCTCGGTACGCTGCGCCGCGTCGCCGCGTTCCTGCATCTGCATTGCGATCGCGGCATACACCTGCGGCGTCGTGTAATCGCGCACATCACCGAGATCCTTCGCATCGTTGGCCGCCTGCAGCCGGATGAACGAGGTCTTCGCGTGCTTGACGAAACCCTGGACATCGAAGTCGGCGGGAATGCGGCCATCGGCAACGGCCTGCGAAACGGGCATGGCCGGCCCGCCCGCCGAAGGCGGCAACGATGCGGGCGCCATCTGCCCGTTGCTCATCCGATACGAAGCGGGCGGCTGCGCGCGTGCCCGGATCATCCTGAACACCATGAAGCCGATCGCGGCGAGCGCGGCGAACATGAAGAAGTCGCCGAAGTTCAACCCGTTGAAGGCGCCGCCGAAGAACATCGCGCCAAGCAGACCGCCCGCGACCAGACCGGCCACCGGACCCATCCAGCCGGGCATCGATCGACCCGCCGTGCCTGCAGCAGCGGCCGCGGCCGGGCTGCCCGGGGTCGGCTGGCCTTGCGCTTGCGACGGCGCCGACGGCTTGCCGGGCTGAATCGCCTCGCGCTGATTACCGACGTTCGAGCCCCCGCCGAAGCGCTTCTTGGCTTCGACATCGAAGCTGGCGGCGGCCAGACTCAACCCGATGAACCCCGCAACGACCCACGACATCAACCTGTTCATGATTTCTCCCAGCGATCCGGACAAGCGTTCGAAGAAAAACGCGATGGCATAGCTTAGACGCATTCACGCATTAATGGTTCCCCGCGCGCGCAGTCGATGAAACTGACCTTTCACGACGCACGCGGCGACCGGTGCTTAGAGCTTGAACCCCCGATGCAAAGCGACCACACCCCCGCTTAGATTGAAGTAATCGGCCCGCTCGAAGCCTGCCCCTTCGACCATCGCCTTCAACGTCTGCTGGTCCGGATGCTTCGCGATCGATTCGGCGAGATAACGGTAGCTGGCACTGTCACGCGCGACCACCTTGCCCATGATCGGCAGCCATTGCATCGTATACAACCGGTGCAGCGGCTCGAGTGGGCGCCAGATGCGCGAGAATTCGAGGATCAGCAGCCGCCCGCCGGGGCGCAGCACGCGAAACATCTCAGCGAGCGCGCGCTCCTTGTGCGTCATGTTGCGCAGTCCGAAAGCGACGCTGACGCAGTCGAACGACCGTTCGGCGAACGGCAGCCGCTCGGCATCGCACCGTACGACATCGACCAGGCAGCCGTCGTTCAACATCCGATCGCGCCCACGCGCCAGCATCGACGCGTTGATATCAGTCAGCAGCACGGTGCCCGACGGACCCACCCGCTCCTGGAACGCCCGGGCCAGATCGCCGGTGCCGGCCGCGACGTCGAGTACCCGATGACCCGGGCGCACGCCGCTCTGGTCGACCGTGAAACGTTTCCACAATCGATGCAGGCCGCCGGACATCAGATCGTTCATCAGATCGTAGCGGTCGGCGACCGAGTCGAACACACCCGCTACGCGGCGCGCCTTCTCGCCTTCGGCGACTGATTCAAACCCGAAATCGACCCGTTCGCTCATCGGGCTGGATCGCGACTCGCACCCGCCGCATCGATACGTTGCAGGTAGCGCGCCCACAGGGTGTCCTGGTGCATGCCGTAATCGTACAACAGCGCCCAGGAAAAGAGACCGGTGTCGTGTCCGTCGGAAAACGACAGCTTCACGGCGTAGGTTCCGACTGGGTCGATGGCCGTGATCGACACGTCGCGCTTGCCCGCCTGCAGCGTGCCTTCGCCCGGCCCATGCCCGCGAACTTCCGCCGACGGCGAGTACACCCGGAGAAACTCGCACGGGAGGCTGAAGCTTCGACCGTCGGAAAACAAGAGGTCGAGCCGGTTGGAAGCCTGATGCAAGGTGATCTCGGTCGGCTGCGGTGCGGGACTGGGCGTGGTCATGACGGCACAACGAAATTCTGACGGCGGCAGTGGATGATACCCGGTGCTCGCGAGCCGACGTACACGCGCGCTTCGGGTCGTTTTTCGTCCCTGACGCCGAGTTTCCCCCTGGCACAGTCACGCCCCCGTCACACAGCCTTCATACAATCCGCCCGTCACCTACCAGCCAGGACTCTCGCATGCCCGCCACGATCTTGGTTGTCGAAGACGAACCCGCGATTCAGGAACTGATTGCCTACAATCTGAAGCAGGCCGGCCATCAGCCGGTGCGCGCCGACAGCGCCGAACATGCGCTGAACCTCGTGCGCACCGCATTGCCCGATCTGGTGCTGCTCGACTGGATGCTGCCGGGGCAATCCGGGATCGAGTTTGCGAAACGCCTCAAGTCGGACAAGCGTACGCGGGAAATCCCGATCATCATGCTGACGGCGCGTGCCGAAGAGCAGGACAAGCTGCTCGGCCTCGAAACCGGGGCCGACGACTACATCACGAAGCCGTTCTCGCCGCGCGAACTGAACGCCCGGATCAAGGCGGTGTTGCGGCGCCGTGCGCCCGAGATGACCGACGATACGGTGGAGATCGGCGGGTTGCGCATCGACCCGTCGAGCCATCGGGTGTCGGCTGGGATGACCCCGGTGGCACTGGGGCCGACCGAGTTCCGCCTGCTGCACTACCTGATGACGCACACCGAGCGCGTGCATTCGCGGGTGCAGCTGCTCGATCAGGTGTGGGGAGATCACGTGTTCGTCGAAGAACGCACCGTCGACGTCCATATTCGCCGGCTGCGCAAGGCGCTCGAGCCCACCAACCACGACCGTTTGATCCAGACGGTGCGCGGCAGCGGCTACCGGTTGTCGGGCACCGTCTAAGCCGCAGGTGGGCGAGTTGCGCGACGGCGCGGCCTGGGCGTTGCGTCCTGAACTCAGAGGAGTAGCTCACCTGCCCGCCGGTCTGCACCCGTCCCCGCCCAGCGCGACGCCAAGCGCCGTAGAATCGATGGTCCCCGATTCGGGGTCGGCTACGGAGGGCGCGCGGGTGCGCGGATTCTGGCGTAGGCCACTCGCCTGGCTCGCCGTCTGGCTAGCGTTGACGGGTGCCGCAGCGGCAGTGTTCGGGCCGGTTCCGGCGCTGCTGGCACTTCTGGTCTGGCTGCTGTTCCAGCACTGGCGTCAGCTGTCGCACCTCGCCTCGCTGGTGCGCTGGCTCGACAACCCGTCCGACAAGCCGATCCCCTACGGATCAGGCATGTGGGAAGAGGCGTTCTCGTACCTCGCACGCCTGGTGCGCTGGCAGCGCCAGAGCGAAGCGGGACTGCGCAGCGCACTCGAACGTTTCCAGAGTGCCACCTCGGCGATGAACGAGGCGGTGATCCTGCTCGACGAGCTCGACCGCATCGAGTGGTGCAACCCGAGCGCCGAGCATTATTTCGAGGTCGACTCGCAGCGCGATGTCGGCCGCCAGTTGACCTACATCGTGCGTCAGCCGCAGTTCGTCGAATACCTGCTCGCGCAGAACTTCGCCGAACCTTTCGTGCTGCGCGGCGCGCGCGGCGGCGAGACCACCTTGTCGGTGCAACTCGTGCCCTACGGCAACCGGCAGAAGCTCGTGATCAGCCGCGACATCACCCGCTGGGAACGTCTCGAAGCGATGCGCCGCGACCTCGTGGCCAACGTATCGCACGAGTTGCGCACGCCGATCACCGTACTCGCCGGCTTCCTGGAGACACTGAACGATCAACCGGTGCCCGACGTGCAGCTGCGGCAACGCGCGATGGAGCTGATGACGCAGCAGACCTCGCGGATGCAGAACCTGGTCGAAGACCTGCTGACCTTGTCGCGGCTCGAGAATTCGCGCGGTCCGGCGGCCGAGCAGCCGGTGGACGCCCCGCGACTCGTGCAGACGCTGCATCACGATGCGCTCGCGCTGTCGAAGCGCAGGCACCAGATCACCGTCGAGGTCGATGCCGATCTTTGGCTGGTGGGGGCCGAGAGCGAGCTGCGCAGCGTGTTCCTGAACTTCATCACCAACGCGATCCGCTACACCCCGGCGAAGGGCAGGATCGCGATCGGCTGGCGTGCGAGCGACGACGGTGGCGCCGTGTTCTCCGTCAGTGACACGGGCATCGGCATCGCGCCCGAGCACATCCCGCGCCTGACCGAACGCTTCTACCGCGTCGATCGGAGCCGCTCGCGCGAGACCGGGGGTACCGGTCTCGGCCTCGCGATCGTCAAGTACGCGCTGTCGCATCACCAGGCGCGCCTCGAGATCGAAAGCGAGCCGGGTCAGGGCAGCACGTTCAGCGCGATCTTTCCCCCGCGCCGTATCTGCCGGGCGCCGGTGGCGACCGTGGCTGCGTGATGTTGCTTGGAGGCGCGCGACGATGAACTGGATGCTGCTGGTGTTGGAACCGACCGGACAACGCGCTGCGCGCGGTCCCGAGGAAGGTCGCGTCGCGTATGAGCAGATGCTGCGCTTCGCCGAAAAGCTGAAGTCGCGGGGCGTGCTGGTCGGCTGCAATTCGCTCGCGGCGCAGGAGAAGGGCGTGCGCGTCGCGGTGCGCGATGGCCGGCCCCGGTTGATCGACGGCCCGTTCGCCGAGGCGAAGGAGATGGTCGGCGGCTACTTCCTGCTCGACTGCGCGACGCGCGAGGAGGCGGTCGCGATCGCGGCAGACTGCCCCGCGGCGGAATGGTGCACGATCGAGGTGCGTCACGTCGCGCCGTGCTACGAGTGACCGCGTACGGCCCCGGCGTGATTCGCTTGTAGCCGGAAGCCGGAAACGGGCATGACTGGAGCGTCGGCCGAACCAAAGACGGCAATCGGCGCCCACCGCATCGAGACCGCGGGGATACGTCCGCGCCGGGTATCGGCGACTGCCGGGCGGCGTCGACTTTTGCCGTTGCGGGTGCGCACCGTGTCGATTCTGCACCCCGTCGATCGTCGTGTGAGTGGAGCCGGCCGATCCGCCGGCACCTCACCCGCACGGAGGAGAGACTGCGATGCGCTACCTGATCATCGTCAAGGCGACCGCTGAGACCGAAGCCGGCGTCATGCCCGAAGAAACCCTGCTGGCCGCGATGGCGACGTATCACGAGGAATTGTCCCGGGCAGGGGTGCTGCTCGATGCCGCCGGCCTGCAACCGAGTTCGCGGGGCTGGCGCATCCGCTACGACGGTGGCACGCGCACCGTGATCGACGGACCCTTCGCCGAATCGAAGGAAATGATCGCCGGCTATACCCTGATCCAGGTGCGCTCGAAAGAAGAAGCGATGGAGTGGGCACGGCGCTTCCCCTGCCCGTACGGCGAACCGGCGCGCGGCGAGATCGAAGTGCGACCGCTGTTCTCGCTCGACGATTTCGCACCTGGAGAAGCGATCGAGCGCTTTCGTCAGCTCGATGGCGTCCAGCAATGACACAGCTCGCGCACCGCTGCCCCCATTTTCCGATGACTTCCAAGCGAGCACGACGATGCACAGCCAGATCTACGTGAACCTTCCTGTGGCCGACCTCGCACGCTCGGTCGCCTTCTTCCGAAGTCTCGGCTTCGACTTCGATGCGGCCTTCACCGACGACAAGGGCGCGTGCCTGATGATCGGCGAGAACATCTACGCGATGCTGCTGGTGCGGGAGTTCTTTCAGACGTTCACCGGCAAGGCGGTGTGCGATGCCACCCGAAGCACCGAGGTGCTCGTCTGCATCTCGTGCGACAGCCGCGCCGAAGTCGACGAACTGGTGGCGAAGGCCGTGGCCGCGGGCGGCACCGCGCCGCGTCCGGCGCGGGACTATGGCTTCATGTACGCGCACGACTTCGACGACCTCGACGGCCATATCTGGGAGCTGATGCACATGAGCGCCGACGCCGGCGAAACCGGTCCAACCGCCACCGCGGCCGCGTCCCCGGCGTAGCCCTGACCCGGATCATGGGCGCCTCGAGCGTGCACCATGCGATCGATGCCGTCTGGCGCATCGAGTCGGCGAAGATCATCGCGGGCGTCGCTCGCCTGGTGCGCGATATCGGCGTTGCCGAAGAGCTGGCCCAGGATGCACTGGTCGCCGCACTCGAACACTGGTCCGACGATACGTTGCCGGACAACCCCGGGGCGTGGCTGATGGCAACGGCGAAGCGCCGGGCCCTCGACCGTCTGCGCCAGGCCAAGTTGCATGAGCGCAAGCATCAGGAACTGGGGCATGACCTCGATGCGCTGCAGGCCGATGTCGTACCTGACTTCGTCGACGCCCTCGACGCCGCACGCCAGGACGACATCGGCGACGACATGCTGCGCCTCGTGTTCACTGCGTGTCACCCGGTGCTGTCGACCGAAGGCCGGGTCGCGCTGACCCTGCGCGTGCTCGGCGGCCTGACCACCGATGAGATCGCGCGCGCGTTCCTCGTCACCGAGCCGACGATCGCGCAACGGATCGTGCGCGCGAAGCGCACCCTCACCGCAGCCAACGTGCCGTTCGAGGTGCCGCAGGCCGAGGCGCGCGCGGCGCGCCTGGACTCGGTGCTCGAAGTCGTCTACCTGATCTTCAACGAAGGCTATGCGGCGACCGCCGGCGACGACTGGATGCGCCCCGCGCTGTGCGAGGAAGCGCTTCGTCTCGGACGCATTCTGGTGTCGCTCGCGCCCGACGAGCCGGAGGTACACGGCCTGTCGGCGCTGATGGAGATCCAGGCGTCGCGCGCGCATGCGCGCATCGATGGCGAAGGTCGCCCCGTGCTGCTGCCCGATCAGGACCGTTCACGCTGGGACCGGTTGCTGATCCGGCGCGGACTGGTCTCGCTCGAGCGCGCCGAGTCCTGTCGCCGCCCGGTCGGCCCGTACTCCCTCCAGGCCGCGATCGCCGCCTGCCATGCACGGGCGAGGACGGCGGAGGAGACCGACTG
>JACMMK010000018.1 GCA_014379045.1 Burkholderiales bacterium | reverse complement strand
CCTGGCCGGTCAGCGTCGCCAACACGCTCTCGGCGCCGCCCTTGTAGGCGACATGCATGATGTTCGTGTTCGCGAGGATATTGAAGTATTCGCCCGCCATGTGCTGCGCGCTGCCGACACCGGTGGAGGCGTAACTCAGCTTGCCGGGTTGCGCGCGCGCGAGCGCGATCAGTTCCGACACGGAGTTGGCCTTGACCGCCGGATGCACGAGCAGCACGTGCGAGCTGCTGGTCGCGAGTGCCACCGGTATCAGGTCCTTCTCGATGTCGTAGGGGAGCTTCGCCTGCAGGAACGGCAGTGTGGTCACGGCGGCGGTGACCAGCGTCAGCGTATACCCGTCGGGATTCGATGCCGCGACCTGCTGGTAGGCGATCACGCCACTCGCGCCGGTGCGGTTGTCGACGATCACCGGCTGCCCGAGCTCGGTCGCCATCCGCTGCCCGAGCAAGCGGGCCGTGATATCGGCCGCGCCGCCGGGTCCCAGCCCGACGATCATCCGGATGGGTTTGGCGGGATACGACTGCGCCGCAGACCAAGGAGCGGCAACGGCGAGCAAGCCGGCACACACCAGGCGACGCGTACGGAACAGCGTGGGTATCGTCACGGCATCCTCCTCTCGGTCGGGCCCCTCGTCTGCGGCCCAGGCACGGTGCCCTTTGCGGGTCTGCCGTGTGTTGCGGGAAAGCGTTTCCTATGCTCGGAGTTCCGCTGCCGGTGACGTCGCCGCCGCGGACAGCATCGCGCGCAGCGTGTACGGCAGCACGCCCCGGTTTCGAATGTATTCGACCTCGGCGCGGGTATCGATCCGCACACGCAGCGGCACGCTGTCGCGCGCGCCGTTGGCGCGATGGATCACCAGCGTCACGCGCTGCAGCGGTTCCAGCGCCTCGCTCAGGCCGACGATGTCGAACGTCTCGCCGCCGTCGATGCGCAGCGACTGGATACTGCCGCCCTCTTCGAACTGGCACGGGATCACGCCGAGCGCCGCCAGGTTGGTGCGATGGATGCGCTCGTAGCTGCGCGCGATGACCGCCTTCACGCCAAGCAGTTGCGTGCCCTTCGCCGCCCAGTCGCGTGCGCTGCCCATGCCGTAGTCAGTGCCGGCCATCACGATCGCGGGCACTTGCTGCGCCTGGTAGCGCATCGCGGCGTCGTAGATGGACATCACTTCGCCATCGGGCTGATGGCAGGCGACGCTGCCTTCGCGGTCGGGCACCATCAGGTTGCGCAGCCGGGGATTGGCGAAGGTGCCGCGGATCATCACGTCGTGGTTGATCCGGCGTGAACCGTAGGTGTTGAAGTCCTTGCGCGAAACGCCGAGCGATTGCAGGTACAGGCCGGCGGGCGAGTCGGGCATGATCACGGTGACCGGGCTGATGTGGTCGGTGGTGACGGTGTCGCCGAGCAGTGCGAGTGCGCGCGCACCCCGGATGTCGGCGATGCCCTCCGGCTGCAGCGTGAAATCCCGGAAGAACGGCGGCTCCTTGATGTAGAGCGATGACTCGTCCCAGGCGAACAGGTCGCCCGCGGCCGCCGGGATCTGCTGCCAGGCCTCGCTGGTTGCGGGCGCCGCATACACGCGCTCGTACAGGCCGGCGTCCTGCGCATGCGGCAACACGGCGGCCAGTTCCGCGGCGCTCGGCCAGAGGTCTTTCAGGTACACCTTGCGCCCGGCCTCATCCTCGCCCAACGGGTCGTGTTCGAGATTCACCCCGATGTTGCCGGCGAGCGCGTAGGCGACGACCAGTGGCGGGCTCATCAGGAAGCTCGCCTTCAGCGCAGGATGGATACGCGCCTCGAAGTTCCGGTTGCCCGACAGTACGGCGACGCCGATGCTGCCGTTTCGCGCGAGCGCGGCCTCGGTGCCGTCGTACAGCGGCCCGGTCATTCCATTGCAGGTGGCGCAGCCATAGCCGACCACGCGAAAGCCCAGCTGATCGAGCGGTGCCTGCAGGCCCGCGCGTTCGAGATAGGCGCTGACCGCGCGCGATCCCGGGGTGAGCGAGGTCTTGACCCACGGCTTGACCGTCAATCCGCGCGCGGCTGCGTTCTTCGCAAGCAGGCCGGCGGCGAGCATCACGCCCGGATTCGACGTGTTGGTGCAGGACGTGATCGCGGCGACGAAGATCGTACCGTCGTCGGGTTCGCCGCCGGGCGCGGGGGTCGTGCGTCCGTAGCCGCCCCGGGCCACCGGTGCGTGCAGCAGTGCATTGAAGGTCGAGGGGACCTCGGACAGTGTGATGCGGTCCTGCGGCCGCTTGGGTCCGGCGACGCTCGGCTGCACGGAGCCCACGTCGAAGGTAATCACCCGGGTGTAGTCGATCGCGCCCGGCGCCACTGGCCCGAACATCTGCTGCGCCTGGTAGTAGCGGCGGAAGGTATCGACTTCCTCCGCGGTGCGCCCGGTGCTCAGCAGGAACCGGCAGGTCTCTTCATCCGGCGGAAAGAAGCCGATCGTCGCGCCGTACTCGGGGACCATGTTGGAGAGCGTGGCACGGTCGGGCACGGCCAGGTGCTCGAGACCGTCGCCGAAGTACTCGACGAAGGCGCCGACCACGCCCGCCTTGCGCAGCGCCTCGGTCACGCTCAGCACCAGGTCGGTGGTGGTGACCCCTTCGCGCATCCGCCCCTTCAGTTCGACCCCGACGACGTCGGGCGTGAGGATGTAGATCGGCTGCCGGAGTGTCGCCGCGCCGGCGTCGATGCCGCCGACACCCCAGCCGACCACGCCGATGCCGTTGATCATCACGGTATGCGAGTCGGTGCCGACCAGCGTGTCCGGATAGCAGACCGACCCTTCGCGCAGCACGCCGCGCGCGAGGTGCTCCATGTTGACCTGGTGCAGGATGCCGTTGCCCGGCGGGATCACCTTCAGTCCCTCGAACGCACCCATCGCCCACTTCAGGAAGCGGAAACGTTCGAGGTTGCGCTCCACCTCGAGCTTCATGTTCTTCCCGAGCGCATCTGCATCGTCGTTGTAGTCGACCGCCAGCGTATGGTCGACCACCATCGTCACCGGGACCTTCGGCGCGATCAGCCGGGGATCCCTGGACAAGCGGGCGGCGGCGCTGCGCATCGCGGCGAGGTCCCCCAGCGCGGGGATCCCCGCCAGCTCGTGCATCACCACCCGGCCGACGACGAACGGGATCTCCGTGGTGCGCTCGCCGCGCGGCGCCCAGTTCGCGAGCTGGCGCACATGCTGCTCGGTCACCCGCAGCCCATCGCAGTTACGCAGCAGCGACTCGAGCACGATGCGCAGCGACACCGGCATCCGGCTCACGTCGGCGATGCCGGCGGCGCGAAGCGCCGGCAGCGCGTACAGGGTCAAGGCCTCGCCGCTTGCCGTCGAGAAAGTGGAGCGGGTGCCGAAGGTATCGTGCATGGCAATGGTTCCCGTGAGTGGCGGAGTCGGGTCAGAGCGACCGCGCATGGCGCGCGGCCTCGGCGCCGGCGATGCGTCCGAACACGGCACCGGAGACGAGTCCGGTACCGCTGGGGTAGTTGAAATAGAACAACCCGCCTACCATCTCGCCGGCCGCATACAAGCCCGGAATCGGTGCGCCGGCGACGCTCTGCACCGCAGCCTGCGGAGACACCTTGATCCCGCCGAAGGTGAAGGTGATGCCGCAGGTCACCGCGTAGGCCTGGAACGGCGGCGTATCGATCGTGTTCGCCCAGTTCGATTTCGGCACGGGCAAGCCTTCGGTGCAGCGGCCGTCCTTGATCACCGAGTTGAACGGTATGTCCTGGCGCACCGCCGCGTTGAACGCCTCGACCGTGCGCAGGAATGCCTTCGCGTTCACCCCTTCGAGCTTGTGCGCCAGCTCTTCGAGCGTGTTCGCCTCGACGCGCGTGACCTGCTTGATCCGGTACTCGTCGCGCAGCAGTGGCGTGACTTTCGCGTCGTACACCTGCCACGAGAACAGTCCGGGCTGCTGCAGCACGACCAGCCCGTACTTGGCGTAGGTGAAGTTCCGGAAATCCGCGCCCTCGTCGACGAAGCGTTCGCCGTCGGCGTTGACCATGATCGAGAACGGATAGCTGTGTTTCTGGAAGCCATCGCCGACCACGCGGTCGCCGAAGGTCGGCGCGTTCATGTCCCAGCCGACCGCATGCGCCCCTGACCAGTGCCCGCACGGCATCGCCCCCGCGCGCAGCGCCATGTTGATGCCATCGCCCATGTTGAACCGGGTGCCGCGCACCTTGGCCAGATCCCAGTTCGGCCCGAGGTAGCGCGCGCGCATCTCGGCATTGGACTCGAAGCCGCCGGCGGCGAGCACCACCGCCTTGGCGCGGATCGTCGACTGCCGGCCGCCGGACTCGGCGACCAGGCCCACCACGCGTCCGGCCTCCTGCACCAGCGACACGGCGGCCGTCTCGTACCGGATCGGGATCCCGAGCGCCTTGGCGATGCGGTGCTCGGACTCGACCAGCCCCGCCCCGCCGCCCCAGAACGCGCACACCTGCCCGCCGAAGAACTTGAAGCGGCCGTTCACCTTGTGCGCCTGGCGTCCGTACATCGGCTCGAACTTGACGCCCTTCCCCTTCATCCAGGCGAGCGTCGATCGACTGTGGCCGACCAGCGTCTCGGTCAGATCAGGATCGCAGCGGTACTGGGTGACGCGGCCCATGTCATCGAAAAAGTTCTCGGCGGTGTAGACGCCGAAGTCGACCGTACGCTCTTCCTCCTCTGACACGTCGAGCACTTCGCGCAGCTCGGCGATGTCGTTGAACACGAAGCGCGTCGCACCGGCGGTGAAGAAGCTGTTGCCCCCGGCTTCGGCCTCGGGGGCGCGCTCGAGCACCAGCACCGTCGCGCCGCTTTCGTGCGCGGCCATCGCGGCACACAGCGCCGCATTGCCGGCGCCGACGATGACCACATCCGCTTCGGTTACGTCCTTCACCTGCATCGCGTGTTCCTCCTGGGTAGGCCTGGCACGGCGTGCTCCGGTTGGTCGGGGCCGCGTGTCTTTTGCGCCGGCGGGTCGTGGGGTGCCGTCGGCTGTGTTTAACGAATCATCGTTGGGTCATGCGGAGAGCGCTTCGACCACGGTACGACCGCGTGGGTGTGGGATGTTCTTCGCGCTCGCATCCCGGGCGGGGCGCAGGTCATCGCGCGCCTGCGCACGGTGCATCACGCGCCGTGTCGTCGGATCGAACAGGTCGCGCCGGTGCATCGTGCAGCGGTTGTCCCAGATCACCACGTCGCCGATCGTCCAGGTGTGGTGCCAGGTCAGCACGTCCCGGGTCGCGTGCTGCCAGAGCGTGTCGAGGAGGGTCTCTGACGCCTCGACCTCGAGCCCCGGCACGTAGGCATTGCGCCGGCGGCCGAGGTACAGGCACTCATGGCGGGTCTCCGGATGCGTGCGCACGATCGGATGGATCGCCCCGGGGCAGTTGCGCACGTCGGTGACCGGTGCGAAGCCTTCGCGCAGCTGGCCGCCGGCGTTATAGGTCGTGTCGTTCTTGATCGAGAGCCGATCCACCTGTTGCCGCAGCGCCGGGTCGAGCGTCTCCAGCGCGAGATACATGTTCGCGAAGCCGGTGTTGCCGCCCCAGGCCGGCAGTTCGAGCGCATGGAGCAGACTCGCCGAGGGCGGGCGCTCGCGGTAGGACGTGTCGGAATGCCAGATCACCTCGTCATCGGCGAGTCCCCCGATCGGCACGCCGTTCTCGACCACGTTCGAGATCACCGAGATGTACGGGTTGTCGCGCGGCTTCTGCCCCTGACCCACCGGCGGCAATTCGTCGAGTACGCCGAAGCGCTGGCCGAACCGGGTCAGGTCGTCATCGGTGAGCCGCTGTGCCGGGATGACCAAAACCAGGTGGTCGAGCCAAGCTTGATGCAGGATAGCGAAGCCGCGATCGTCGAGCGCACGCACGTCGACGCCGCGCACTTCGGCGCCGCAGGCCCGAGCCAGCGGAACGATCTCCATTGCAGTCGACATGACGCACCTCCTCCGGGTCAGGCCTTCGCACCGGCCAGCCAATACAGGCGGTCGTGGT
The DNA here is from genome assembly GCA_014379045.1 of Burkholderiales bacterium. Lineage (GTDB taxonomy): Bacteria > Pseudomonadota > Gammaproteobacteria > Burkholderiales > CAIKXV01 > CAIKXV01. The sequence continues at coordinate 155 of JACMMK010000018.1, read as the reverse complement.
AGGCGGCTTCGAATTGTTCGATCAGCTTGCCCTCGTTCAATGTGATGCCGATGTCATCCAGGCCGCGCAGCAACTGGTCCTTGCGGACCGGGTCGAGCTCGAATCCATGCCGGCTGCCGTCGGGCAACAGCACCGTCTGCGCCGGCAGGTCAATG
>JACMMK010000159.1 GCA_014379045.1 Burkholderiales bacterium | reverse complement strand
CGCGAACAGCGCGGCCTTGGCGTTGAGGGTATCGAAGACGGTCTCGACCAGGAACAGATCGACACCGCCCTCGGCCATCGCACGCGCCTGCTCGAGATAAGCCGCGACCAGCTCATCGAAGGTGACGTTGCGCGCGCCCGGGTCGTTGACGTCGGGCGAGATCGACGCGGTCTTCGGCGTCGGGCCGAACGCCCCGGCGACGAAGCGCGGCCGGTCCGCGGTCGAGAATTTCGCGCAGGCCGCCTTGGCAAGTCGCGCCGCCGCGAGGTTCATCTCGCGCGCGAGATGCTCCATGTGATAGTCGCCCTGCGCGACCGTCGTCGCACCGAATGTATTCGTCTCGATCACGTCGGCGCCCGCCGCGAGATACTGCTCGTGGATCTCCTGGATCACCTGCGGCTGGGTCAGCACCAGCAACTCGTTGTTGCCCTTCACGTCGTGTGCGAATTCGGCGAAGCGCGCCCCGCGATACTCCGCCTCGCCCAGCTTGTAGCGCTGGATCATCGTGCCCATCGCGCCATCGAGAATCAGGATGCGGCGCGCGAACTGGCGACGAAGCACGGCGAAGACGTCGGATTCAGTGAGGGGCATGGCGGGACATTCGGGGTGGTAGGAGACCGTGTCGACACAGGCCGACACGCGGGCGAGCGGTTCCGCAGCAGACCAGGGCAAGGATGTTGCAGCACAGCACAACCGAAGATCGTAGCACGCGCGGCGCAACGACCGCGCTGTACCGTTGACGCTCAACGCGCGCGGAAATGTCACATCGCGCGACGCCCTTTCGAGCACGCGGATCCGTGCGACGGGACGATCCAGCGCGGTCGCGGCCGGCGCTGCATCACCATCGCCTTACTCCGTCGAGGCCGCCTCACGTCCAACCGCCTCGACTGCGGGTGCCATGCCTTGCGACAGCTTGAGGTAGGCACACCAGCACGCCGCGCCGATCGCAAGGAACACCGCCGCGGCGATCGCCAGCGACAACTGCGAGAACGATACCAGCGGCGCGACCACCCCCGCCAGCACCGCATTCGTTGTCGACTGCGTGAACCCCTGCACCGACGACACCATGCCGCGATTGCGCGGAAACATGTCCAGCGCGAGCAGCGTGATGCTCGGCATCGCGAGCGCCATCCCGATCGTATAGACCATGATCGGCAGCACCGACCACGGGATCGCCGGCGGAAACAGCGCGTGATAGACGAGACTCGTCGTCGCCGCGATCGCGAGGATCGCGTAGCCGAGCGCGATCGTGCGTTCGGGGGTGGTCCGTCCGGCGAGTCGCCCCGACAGCCAGGCGCCGATCATCACGCCACCGATGCCGGGCACGAAGAGCCAGGCGAACTCGGTGCCGGACAGCCCGAGATGCTGGTAGACGACGACCGGCGCCGACACGATGTACACGAAGAACCCGGCGAAGTTGAGCGATACGGCAAACGCCAGCATTGCGAAGCGCAGGCTGCCGCATACCTTCAGGTAGCTGGCGAACAGCGGTGCTGCGCGAAACGGCTGGCGGTCGCTGCGCGCAAGCGTCTCGGGCAGGTGCCACGCGCACCCCGCCCAGAGCAGGACGCCGAACACGGTGAGGAACACGAAGATCGACTTCCAGCCGAACGCCTGGTCGAGCAGGCCACCCACGACCGGCGCGATCGCCGGTGCCAGGCTGAAGATCATCGTCACCTGCGCCATCAGGCGCTGCGCCTGCGGACCGTCGTAGGTATCGCGGATGATCGCGCGTCCGACGACCATGCCAGCGCCCGCGGACATCCCCTGCAGCGCCCGACAGGCGAGCAAGGTGCCGATCGACGGTGCGAAGGTGCATCCGATGGACGCGACCACGAACACGACCAGGCTGACCAGAATCACCGGTCGCCGACCGAACGAGTCGGACAACGCGCCGTGGAACAGGCTCATCACCGCGAAGCTTGCGAGATAGATCGACAGTGTCTGCTGCACGTACAACGCACTGACGCCGTAGTCGTCCGCGATCGCGGGGAACGATGGTAGGTAGGTATCGATCGAGAACGGCCCGATCGTCGCCAGCCCCGCAAGCAACCAAGCAAGCAGCCGACCGTGCGTGCGCGCCGGTGGCGTCGGCTCAGGCAATGCGCGCCTCTGACTGCCGGGTGGCACGCGGATCAGGCTGCCGCGCGCTCGATGACCGCCGATACCCTGCGGGTGGAGTCGGTTTCAGACGAGCGGCACGGCGGCGATCACGTCGATCTCGACCAGGAACGCCGGTTCGATCAGGCCGGCCACGATCAAAGCCGTGTTCGCGGGGGGTGCGGCGAGGTGGCGCAGCCGCTCCATGCGCACCTCGCGCAGCGCCTCCCGATGTTCGAGCGTCGTGATGTAGGTGGTGGTCTTGACGATATCGGCGAGTGTCGCCCCGACGGCCGCGAGTGCGATTTCGATGTTGTCGAACACGCGATGGCACTGCGCGCGAAAGTCGTCGCTGTCGACATGATAGGCGGCGTCGGTCGGCGTCTGTCCGGACAGGTAGATCATCCGCGCATGGCTCACCTCGACGACCTGCGTGATCCGCGGCGCGCTCCACAGTGCAGAAGAATCGACGTGGCGCACCTGGAAGCCGGGCGATCCGGGTTCGGTACGCTGATGTTTGACGACGGCAGTGCATGGGGTGGTCGGGTCGATCATCGTTCGCCTGCGGCCAGAAGTGTGCGGCGGTTCATGCAATGCCGGGCCGGGGCGGCGACGACACGCAGAAAGGCTACCACCTGCGTGTGTCGGTCGTCGGTGCTATGCGCCGCTATCGAAGCGCCGGAACTGGATCGCTTCGGCTACGTGGGGCGCCCGGATGGCCGCTGCGCCGTCGAGATCCGCGATCGTGCGCGCGACTTTGCGGATGCGTTGAAACGCGCGCGCCGACAGTGACAGCCGGTCGAGCGCGAGCCGCATCAGACGCAGGCCCTCGTCGTCCAGCGCGCAGTGTCGATCGACTCCGCCCGGCGCGAGCAGTGCATTGGCCGCGCCCTGACGTTCCAGTTGGCGCGTGCGCGCGCGGGTCACACGCTCGCGCACCGCGGCACTCGCTTCGCCGCGTTCCCCGCGTGTGAGCTCGCGTTCGGTCACCGGCAGGACATCGAGTGCCAGGTCGATACGATCGAGCAGGGGGCCCGAAACCCGGCGCCGATAGCGCGCGATCTGATCCGACGTGCACCGGCAGCGGCCCGTTGGGTGACCGAGATAACCGCAGGCACAGGGGTTCATCGCCGCGACGAGCTGGAAACGCGCGGGAAATTCCGCGCGCCGCGCCGCACGCGACACGGTGATCCGACCGCTCTCGAGCGGCTCGCGCAGGCATTCGAGCACGCGGCGCTCGAACTCGGGTAATTCGTCCAGAAACAACACACCGTGATGCGCAAGCGAGATTTCGCCCGGTCGCGGCAGGCTGCCACCGCCGACCAGCGCGACCGCCGACGCCGAGTGATGCGGCGCGCGAAACGGCCGTTGCCGCCAGCAGCGCGTATCGAAGCCGCCGCTGGCGAGCGAGTGCATGGCGGCGGACTCGATCGCTTCGAGCTCGGTCATTGGCGGCAGCACACCAGGCAAGCGCGACGCGAGCATCGTCTTGCCGGTGCCGGGGGGGCCGATCAGCAGCAGGCTGTGCGACCCGGCAGCGGCCAGTTCGACCGCGCGTCGTGCCTGGGACTGACCGGCGACATCGGCAAGATCGCCGATGTCGGCCCAGACCTCGCCGACCCGGGACCCCGCCGACTCGAGGCTCGCGGCCGCGTCGGTGATCTCGGTGAGCGGTGTGTCGCCGACCAGATGCGCGCAGACTGCAAGCAGCGTCGGCGCCGGCACCACCCGCGCACCCTGGACCAGCGCCGCTTCGCGCGCGCTCGCTTCGGGCAACACGAACGCACGCCCGTCGCGTGCGGCGAACCATGTCATGGCCAACGCGCCGCGCACCGGTCGCAGTTCACCGGTCAGTGCGAGCTCGCCGGCGAATTCATAGTGTTCAAGCGGCGCGCGGCGCAGTTGACCCGAAGCCGCGAGGATCCCCAACGCGATCGGCAAGTCGAAGCGCCCGCTCTCCTTCGGCAATTCGGCCGGCGCGAGATTGACGGTGATGCGCCGCGCGGGAAACTCGAACCCGCAGTTGACGATCGCCGCACGTACCCGTTCCCGGGCTTCACGCACTTCTGCTTCGGGCAACCCGACCAGCACGAAGGTCGGCAAACCATTCGCCAGGTGGACTTCGACGGTCACCGGCGGCGCTTCCATCCCGACGAGGGCGCGACTGCGCAGCACGGCGACGGTCCCGGCCCGCAGGCGAGGCGCGGCAGGCTGCGTTTGCGCAGAATGCGCGACACGGTCCTCGTCGAAGCCGGTGCCCCCGTGCGCGCCAGGGCAGGAGATGTCTTGCTCGCCAGGATCGCCAGATGTCTCGGATACCAACGGGCGCTGCAT
>JACMMK010000017.1 GCA_014379045.1 Burkholderiales bacterium | reverse complement strand
TCGTTGCGGCGGGCGAGATCATCGGCGGTCACCAGCCGCAGGGCACCATCGGCGGCAAGAGCACCTCTGACCTGGTACGCAAGGCGCGCAAGGACGAGAACATCAAGGCGATCGTGCTGCGCGTCGATTCGCCCGGCGGTGGCGTGTTCCCGTCCGAGCAGATCCGGCGGCAGGTCGCGTTGACGAAAGCTGCGGGCAAGCCGGTGATCGTCTCGATGGGGAACGTGGCGGCTTCCGGTGGCTACTGGATCAGCATGAACGCGGACCAGATCATCGCCGACCCGAGCACCATCACCGGCTCGATCGGCATCTTCGGCCTGATCCCGAACGCGATCGGCACGATGGAAAAGCTCGGCCTCAACACCGACGGCGTCGGCACGACCTGGCTGGCCGCGGCCGGGGACCCGACGCAGCCGTGGGATCCGCGCGTCGGCGAGCTGATCCAGACCATCATCAACAACGGCTACGCGAAGTTCATCGACAACGTCGCCGATGCGCGCAAGAAGTCCGTCACGGAAGTCGACGCAATCGCGCGCGGCCGAGTGTGGAGCGGTGACCAGGCACGCGCGCGCGGACTGGTCGACCGCATGGGCACCTTGCGCGAAGCGATTGCGCTCGCGGGCGAACGCGCCAAGCTCGGCGCGGACTTCCCGGTTCGTTACGTCGAGAAGGAACTCTCGCCGTTCGAGCGCTTCGTCACGGGCTGGGGCACGACGCGGATCGGCGCCTTCATCGCCGGCAAGATGATCGGCACCGAAGCGGCGTTCCTGCCCGAGCGCCAGCGCGCCGAGCTCATGGGGCTGCTGCGCATGGCGGAACGGGCGCAGACCACGCGGGGCGTTTCGCTGATCGCGCATTGCGAGTGCGCCCTGTAGGCCGCGTCGAAAGAGCAGGATGGGCCGAGCGCAGCGAAGCCCATCGTCCGATCGCCAGAGCCTTGAGGGGTTCGCTACACCCGGCCCGTCCTGCGGACTAACGGCGTTGCAGCGGTGCGACACGGAGCGCAACCGCAAGCACCAGCGCAGCCAGCAACCACTTCAACGACGCGGCCAGCGGCACGGGCGCTACGAACGGTATGCCACCCGACGAATAGCTGCCGAGATCACGGAGATATACGTCGACGCCCTCGCCGTTCGCGTCGTTGTCGACGAGATTGGTTCCGAACGAGTGGAAGCCGACGTAACGCCCGTCACCCGAAATTGTCGGGCTCTGCTCGAATAGCCGAATGCTGCCGATGGGGCAGACTCCAGGCGGTTGGTTTTCACAAGCGTCGGATGTCGATCCCATGCTCGCGGGCATGCCCTCGCTATTCTGCGAAACCAGCATGAACTGCCGGGTCGACGTGTCGTACGCGAAAGCGTGCGGATAATTGCTCACCTGGCCGGGGAACCCGCCCCGAATAGCGATGCGCGTACCGTCGTCGGAAAGGTGCGGTGAGTCGCCGTACCAGGGCTGTCCCTGCGCGTTCCGCAAGGCGTCGGAACGTTGCTGGTCCACGTAGTGGATGATCGGCGCGTACTCGCCGGCGCCCGATGCAAGATTAGTTGCGTACGATTCGTACACCAGCACGCTGCCATCGCGATTGAGCGTGGGGCGCGCGAGGCGGCCATTCGAGAAGCCGCCGTCCAGCGCCCTGCTGGCCAGTCGGGTTTGCCGCGAGTCGATGTCGAACACGTACATCTGGTTCCAGACCACGCTGTCGGGCAGGTCCGGCAGCCGGCCGATGAACGCGATGCGGCGACCGTTCCCGGAGATCGCGAAATCTCCGGATCGACCGAGCGACCCCGTTTCGCCGCTTGCGAGGTCGTACCAGCGCAGCTCGGTATTCGGGCTGCCGACCAGCATCGCTACGCGTCGTCCGGAATCGTCGATCCGCGGCGCGAACGCCTCGGTACTTGCGTTCGGCCCGATCAGGCGCACCTGGTTCTGCTGTCGATCGAGCAGGTAGGCGCGGTATTTCGGAGTGCTCGCGTCAGGATCGATGTTGCAGGCGCGTGAGGAGAAGGCGACGAAGCGCGCGTCGGCGCTCATGTCGGCGAACTCCGTTCCGCCATAGGCGCCGACACACACCGCGGTCTCGCCCGCGTTGTTGCGCGTCACCAGTTCCGTGGTGCCGGCCTGCCGATCGCGCAGATACCAGCCATGCGGGTCCTGCCCGCCGGTCGGAAACGCGCCGGCGTTGCGAAACAGCACGTACCTGCCCGTCGACGACACGACCGCCTGCGAGGCCTCGGGCACCTGCGCTCCGCTGCGGTCGATACTCACCAATTCGGTGGTCTGCGCGCACGCGGGCGACGCGGCCCAGAGGCAAGCCAGGATCAATGACGCGGAGCCGAGGCGCTCCATCTCAGCCGCCCTCTGCTTCCTCGAGGGCGGCGTCGGCACGGTCCTTCGATTCCTGCACGGTGCCTTCGACGGACTTCGCCTTCTCGATCGCGCGCAGCGGGTCGTCGAGGATGGTCGCCTGCGGCGCCGTTGGGACAGGCGGCGGGGGTGGCGGCGGGGGCGCATCGGTGCTGCACCCGGCGAGCGC
>JACMMK010000158.1 GCA_014379045.1 Burkholderiales bacterium | reverse complement strand
CGCCGGCGGCGAAGGCGCCGTTGGGGTCTCCGGGCGTGCCGACCGACGGCGCCCCCGCAGCATCGCGTCCGCGAACCGAGGCTCCTGCCGCGCGCGGCAATCCCGGACCGGAGAATTTTCCGCGCGTCGAACGCGGCGAGCAGCGCGATCGGGATACGCGGGCGCGCCAGATCGTCGAGCGCGAACTGGCGAACGAACAGCGCATGCTCGGCGATGCGCGCAAGCAGATTGCCGCGATGAACCCGGCGCCCACGGACCGGCCCCCCGACCCGCGCTTGCGCGAGTGGCTGGATACCGTCTCGCGGCACGAACGCAACATCGCCGAGATTCAACGCCAGCTGTCGTTGATGCGCTGACGGACCCGCGGGTCGCCGCGGGCACGGGCGTTCTGGGTACGCACGCTGGACGCGCACGGGACGCGCATCCGCGCCCGAAGCTGACCCTGTCCACGGGCTTCCTGTCAGCCCCCCACCGCTCAGTGGCTCGGTTTTTGCTGAATCCCGGGTGCGTCGGTCGGCCTGCGCCGATGCCGGCGTTGATTCGATGACTGTGCCACCCGCCCCGGTGTCTGCGCTGTCTGCTGGAAGCGCGTTTGCCGGCCTGGATGTCCTGGTGACCGCCGTGCTGATGCTCGACGATCGCTTCACCGTCCGGTATGCGAATCCGGCGGCAGAAAATCTGTTCGCGCTCTCCCGCAACCTGATGCTGCACCATACGCTCGACGAAGTGTTCAGCCACGACGAGGCCTTGTCGACGGCGCTCACTGCCGCGCGTACCAACCACGCAGGCTATTCCGATTACGACGTCAAGCTCAACGCGCTCGGGCGCGCCGAAGTCCATCACCTGATCTGCTCGGTGACCCCGATCGACCTGCCGGGGGAGTTCCGTTATCTGCTCGAGATGCGCCCGATCACGCAGCAGATCAAGGCCGCGCGGGAAGAGCGAATTCTCGATCAGACCCAGGCGAATCGCGAACTCGTTCGCAATCTCGCGCACGAGATCCGTAACCCGTTGGGCGGCATCCGCGGTGCCGCGCAGTTGCTCGATGCCGAACTCGATCGTGCCGACCTGCGCGAGTACACCCGCGTCGTCATGCAGGAAGCCGATCGGCTGCAATCGCTGATGGACCGCATGCTGACCCCGCATCGGCTGCCGCAACTCGGGGCGCTCAACATCCACGAGGTGGTCGAGCGCGTTCGCAGCGTGATCGTCGCCGAGTTTCCCGACGGGATTCGCATCCGGCGCGATTACGACACCAGCCTGCCGATGCTCTCGGGCGATCGCGAACAGCTGATCCAGGCGGTGTTGAACATCGTGCGAAACGCCGCGCAGGCGATGGACGGTCATGGCGAAATCGAGCTGCGCACTCGCATCGCCCGTTCGATCACGCTCGCGCGCCGTCGCTATCGGCACGCGATCACGCTGCAGGTGATCGACAACGGTCCGGGCATTTCCGATTCGGTACGCGAGCGCGTGTTCTATCCGCTCGTATCCGGTCGCGAAGGCGGCAGCGGGCTCGGTCTTACCCTCGCGCAGACCTTCATCAACCAGCATCACGGCACGATCGAATTCGACAGCGTGCCGGGGCGTACCTGCTTCACCGTGATCGTGCCGCTGCCCGAAGAGACTGCCGCGGGTGCGCCCGGCGCGCCTTCGGGACACGCGCGCAACGACGCCACGACATCGACCCCTTCCTTCGCCGCGAATTGAAACCACAATGAAACCAGTCTGGGTCATCGACGACGACAAGTCGATTCGCTGGGTGTTCGAGAAAGCGCTGACGCGCGAGAACATCGAGTTCAAGAGCTTCGTGTCGGCGCAGGACGCGCTGACCGCGCTGAACAGTTCCGTGCCGCAGGTGGTGGTCAGCGACATCCGGATGCCCGGCGCGTCCGGGCTGGACCTGCTGCAGCGACTGAAGGCCGACCATCCGGAAGTACCGGTGATCGTGATGACGGCGTACTCGGACCTCGAAAGCGCGGTCGCCGCATTCCAGGGCGGTGCGTTCGAGTATCTGCCCAAGCCGTTCGACGTCAATCACGCGGTCGAGCTTATTCGCCGCGCGCTCGACGAGAGCATGCGCCAGACCGAAAGCGCGGAAGATTCGACGCCTGCCCCGGAGATTCTCGGGCAGGCGCCGTCGATGCAGGAAGTGTTCCGTGCGATCGGTCGGCTCGCGCATTCGCACGCCACCGTGCTGATCACCGGCGAGTCGGGCACCGGCAAGGAACTGGTCGCGCGGGCGTTGCATCGCCACAGCCCGCGCTCGACCAAACCGTTCATCGCGATCAACACGGCAGCGATTCCGAAAGACCTGCTCGAATCCGAGCTGTTCGGGCACGAGCGCGGCGCGTTCACCGGTGCGCAGGCGATGCGCCGCGGGCGCTTCGAGCAGGCCGATGCCGGCACCCTGTTCCTGGACGAGATCGGCGACATGCCGGCCGAGCTGCAGACACGGCTGCTACGCGTACTCTCCGACGGGCAGTTCTATCGTGTCGGCGGCCACCAGCCGATCAAGGCCAACGTGCGCGTGATCGCGGCGACCCATCAGGACCTGGACCTGCGGGTCAAGCAGGGTTTGTTCCGTGAGGATCTCTATCACCGGTTGAACGTGATCCGTCTGCGTTTGCCGCCGATGCGCGAGCGGCGCGAAGACATCGCGCTGCTGGCGAAGTTCTTCCTGTTGAAGAGCGCGCGTGATCTCGGCGTCGAACCCAAACGCCTGTCCGAGGCGGCGCTGCGGCATCTGTCGGCGCAGGATCTCCCCGGCAACGTCCGTCAGCTCGAGAACCTTTGTCACTGGCTGACGGTAATGGCGCCAGGCATGAACGTCGACGTGACCGATCTGCCGCCCGAGCTGCGCGGCGAGACGGCGGCGAGCAGCGAGCTCAACTGGCTGCTGGCGCTCGAGCGCGAAGTCGATCTGTCGTTCGGTCGTGGCGAACACGGCATCATCGATCAGCTGTCGCGCGACTTCGAACGCACGCTGATCGCAAAAGCACTTCAGCATACCGGCGGGCGGCGCATCGAAGCCGCCACGTTGCTGGGCCTGGGGCGCAATACACTCACACGCAAGATCCAGGAACTGGGCCTGGAAGAAAAATCGACGACGACGACCAGTTAACCTCTCAGCCCGGCCTCGGCGAGCGGAACCGAGCGCGGGATCGCCTGGCCTCAGACCCGTTCGAGCACCACGCCCCGGCGTTCAGCCGGGGCGTGTTCGATGCGGATCAGGCGAAACGAACGACCCCGCGTCGTGCCTCGCTACCGCGCTGGAAACTCCAGAGCAGCGCGAACCCGGACAACATCAGCCACGCGGCCGCGGGCAACGGCACGACCGGGGATTCCGAGAACGCCGCTTCGATGAACACCCGGTTGCCGCCGAAGGTCAACTGATCGGCGAACTCCCAGCGTACGGCGGTCGCATTGAAGGTGAGCCGTTCGCGTTTCTCCCGCGTCGGATCGTTGGGATCCTGGTAGCGGATGAATCGGATCGTCGGGTCGCGGTCATCGATCTCGAGTCCGGTGAGGGTCACGACGTGGTACGGCGCGCCGTTCACCTGCTTCAGGAACAACTCGATATCCTCGCCGTCCCTTACCTCCCGCAGCAGGAAGTCCCAGGTCGGATAGCCCGCCGTCAGCCCGCCGGGGCGCGCCCACGTGGTCACATCCTGCGTCGTGAACACAAATGCCTCGTAAACGGTGCGGCCGGGTGCCCAGTCTTCGAGCCAGTCGATCTTGGTGTGCCAGAAGTCGAAGCCTGCGGTTCCCGGGCGCGGATAGAATCCCATCCGAGCCGTGCCGTTGGGCGCGGTCCACCCGTTCACCGCCCATGCTTTGGCGGCATCGGTCTGATTGGCGAAACTCCCCTTGTCGATCGGCTTGATCGTATTGCCGTAGAACTGCGGATACTGGGTGAGCAGATAGGTGTACGAGTTCATCGAAGCCACTGCACCGCAGATGCCCTTCTGCGCGCCGCAGTCGGTGTTCTCGACCGTGCCGAACTTGGCGAACGGCAGCAGATAGGTGAGTAGATCGGCAAACGCCGGGGCGCTGGCTAGCGCTTGCGCGGCGAACAGGGTGGCGATAGCGAGTGTGCGGCGTACTGCATTGCCCTTGGCTCGGGCAGACGATGACGTTGGCATCATGGCGTGCTCCCTCATGAGCGACGACGCGTACGCGAGAAGCGCCTCGGGCGTTCTGAACGCGCAGGCTCGTCTTGTCTTTTATTGAGTCTCGGACCCCCGTCGGACCTGGTGCGAGTGGGGTGCAACCGTCGTGCCGACAGATGTTCCTGGGCGCGTTCGGCGCGACCCGGAAAGATTACGCCGCGGGATCGTGCAAAAGCAATAGCCCGCTACGGCGCGTGCGTCATCTGGCTGCGGCGCTGCTCGCCCGGCGCGACCGCCGCATGCGACCGGGGCTTGTTGCGCCGCACTGTGCTACCCGCTAGTCTCCGCGTTCGCTCGTTCGGCAACCCACCACACGTCCTGCCGCCGGCACCCGCCATGAACCAGACTTCAGGGGCTCCGATGAATTCACCGTTACCTGCCGGCGTCGAGATCCGGGGCGCGTTTCTGCCCGGTTTCGAATCCATCCTAACGACCGAGGCGATCGCGTTCGTCGCGCAGTTGCATCGGCGCTTCGAGACTCGGCGCCAGGAGCTGCTGCAGGCGCGCGCGGCGCGTCAGCGCGAGTTCGATGCCGGCAAGCTGCCCGACTTCCTGCCTGAAACCAAAGCGTTGCGCGACCGCGACTGGCAGATCGCCCCGCAGCCGGCGGATCTGCGCGACCGGCGGGTCGAGATCACCGGCCCGACCGATCGCAAGATGGTGATCAACGCGATGAACTGCGGCGCGTCGACCTTCATGGCCGATTTCGAAGACGCCAACTGTCCGCAGTGGGGCATGATGATCGAAGGCCAGATCAATCTGCGCGACGCGGTGCGGCGGACGATCAGCTTCGATCAGGGCGATCGGCAGTACCGGTTGAACGAGAAGACCGCGGTGCTGTTGCCGCGGCCGCGCGGTTGGCACCTGAACGAAAAGCACATGCGGGTCGACGGGCAACAGGTCGCCGGCGGCATCTTCGACTTCGCGCTGTATTTCTTCCACAACGCGAAAGAGCTGCTCGCGCGCGGTTCGGGCCCGTATTTCTATCTGCCGAAGATGGAGTCGCATCTCGAAGCGCGGCTGTGGAACGACATCTTCAAGCTCGCGCAGGATGAGCTCGGCGTGCCCCAGGGATCGATCAAGGCGACCGTGCTGATCGAGACGATTCCGGCGGCGTTCGAGATGGATGAGATCCTGCACGAGCTGAAGGATCACTCGGCAGGGCTCAACATCGGGCGCTGGGACTACATCTTCTCGTGTATCAAGAAGTTCCGCCTGAACGAGAACTTCTGTCTCGCCGACCGTTCGCAGGTGACGATGACCGCGCCGTTCATGCGCGCGTATGCGCTGACCCTGGTCAAGACCTGTCACCGGCGCGGCGCACCTGCGATGGGCGGGATGGCCGCGCAGATTCCGATCAAGAACGATCCGGTCGCCAACGACGCGGCGATGGAGAAGGTGCGGCTCGACAAGCTGCGTGAAGTCACCGACGGGTGCGACGGCACCTGGGTCGCTCATCCGGGCCTGGTGCCGATCGCGAAGGCGGTGTTCGACGAGCACATGCCGACGCCCAATCAGTACACGAAACAGTTGCCCGAGGTGAATTTCAGCGCGCGCGACCTGCTCGATTTTCAGCCCGAGGCGCCGATCACCGAAGCGGGCCTGCGCAACAACATCTCGGTCGGCATCCAGTACCTGGGCGCGTGGCTCGCCGGCAACGGCTGTGTTCCGGTCTTCAATCTGATGGAAGATGCGGCAACGGCCGAGATATCGCGTTCGCAGATCTGGCAGTGGATCCGCTCACCGAAGGGCAAGCTCGACGACGGTCGTAAGGTCACGGCCGGGATGGTGCGCACGCTGATCGCCGAAGAGTTGCCCAAGGTGAAGTCCTACCTCGGCGACGCGGCGTTCGGCGCCGGCAGATACCCGCAGGCGGCAACGATGTTCGAGACGATGTGTACCGGTGACTATCACGAGTTTCTCACGCTGCCGGCGTACGAGCTGATCGACTGAACGCGGAGTCGGAGTCGGAGTCGGTCGCGGCCGCGCTGCCTGCGCATCGCGGCGGGTTCCAGAGGCGGCGCCTCAGGCTTCGGGCATGGTCCAGCGATGCCGGCACTGCCGGCAGCGTACGTTCAGCGTCGGTT
>JACMMK010000016.1 GCA_014379045.1 Burkholderiales bacterium | reverse complement strand
GCCCGCGTCGCGGTTGACGACCCGACAGAGGACGAACAGCAGATCCGACAGACGGTTCAGATACTGCTGCGCGAGCGGCGAGACGACCTCGCTCCCCGCGAGCGTGACGATCCGGCGTTCTGCGCGGCGCGCGAGCGTTCGCGCCAGATGGCAGCACGCGGCCGCGCGCTCGCCGCCGGGCAGGATGAAATCGGCGAGCGGGGGCAGTTCGGCGTTGAAACGATCGAGCACCTCCTCCAGACGCGCGATATGGCGCTCACTGACCGCCGTGTAGCCGGGGATGCTGAGCTCACCGCCGAGGTCGAACAGGTCGTGCTGGACGCCGGTCAGCGTGTCGCGCACCAGTGCCGACACCGGCTCGGCCAACACCATGCCGAGCGCACTGTTCAACTCGTCGACCACCCCCAACGCCTCGATCCGCGGCGCGTCCTTCGGCAGTCGCGTGCCGTCGCCCAGACCGGTCGAGCCGGTGTCGCCGGTGCGGGTGTAGATTCGGGTCAGGCGAAAGCTCATCGGTACGGGTCCGTCATGCGCGGTGAATGGAGCGAGATTATAGGGGGTCGTCCGGGCACCCGGCGCGCGGTCCGTCGGCCCCGGTCTGGCCTGGCAACGTTAACGCAAGCGCGTTGGCCGCGCGTAGCGGGCAATCGGCGCATTCGCTCGACTCGAACGTGCGATAAATCGCACCGAGCGCCTCCTTCGCGGTGTCGTGTATCTGCGCGGCACCGATCGTGGCGAGCGCCCCCGTGCGCTCGAGTAGCGCGTGTACCGAAGGCTTGACGCGTACGAGGTGAAGGGCGCCGCCGCGACGCGCCAGTCGGGCCGCCTCGTCCTGCAACAGATGAGTACCCGCAAGATCGATGAAATTGATCGCATCGCCGACGAGCAGCAGATGCTTGGGGCGCCCATGGGCCTCGTCGGTAATCGCGTGCAAGCCGTTGCGCACGTGTTCGACGGCGCCGTAGAACAACGACCCGTTCAGCCTGACGATGGCGAGTCTCGGACAGTCCTTGCGCCTCTGGAGACGGGCATCACGTCGGTTTCCGCCCAGATCTGACGGCGCGAGCAGGGTCAGTACCGGATGTGTGGTCCTATTGAGGTAGAGCAGCAGCGACAGCATTACGCCGGCGACGATGCAGAATTCGAGACTCACCAACACACCGGAGAAGAACGTCAGTGCGAGCACTGCCGTTTCACTGCGGCTCGTGCGCAGGATCTTCCTTATCTCGCGCAGATCGATCAGGCCCCATGCGACGATCAACAGCACTGCCGCCATCGCCGCATGCGGCAGATAGGCCGCGAGCGGCGCGACCGCGAACAGGATCAGAAGCAGCAACCCGGCCGAGAACGCCGCGGCCAGCGGCGTGCGCGCGCCAGCGTCGTAATTGACCCCGCTGCGGTTGAACGAGCCGCTCGACGCATAGCTCGAGAAGAACGCACCGGCGATGTTCGACAGGCCCTGGCCTACGAACTCCTGATTGCTGTCGATACGTTGTCCCGAGCGCAGTGCGATGCTGCGCGCGATCGAGACCGCTTCGGTCAGCCCGAGGATCGTGATCGCAAAGGCGATCACGGCGGTTTCGCGCAGCGCGTCGATGCTGACCACGGGCCAGGAAAACGGTGGCAGCGATGCGGGCAGCCCCCCGACCGTCGAGATGCCGGTGTCGCGGACGCTGCTCAGGTCGAACACCCACGTCGCGAACCCACCGACAATGAGCGCGAAGATCATGTACGGCCAACGCGGACGCACGCGTCGGATCGCGATCGCCGTGACCAGCGTGACGAGCGCCACTGCGGTCACATAGGGGTTGATCTCGTCCAGCGTCGGCAGGAACGCGCGCCACGTCTGGATCAGACTCGCCCCACGCGGAAGATCCACGCCGAAGAACGTGCGCAACTGCGCGTTCGCGATGACGACCGCCGCCGCCGCCATGAAGCCGACGATGACGGTGTGCGAGATCAGGTTGACGAGTGCCCCCAGCCGCGCGATGCCCATGCCGAGCTGCATCACGCCACAGAGCAGAGTGACGGTCAGCGCGAGTTGCACGTAGGGTGCGCTGCCGGGTTGGGCCAGGGGTGAGAGCGCGGCGAACAGGACGATCGAGATCGCGTTGGTGGGCCCCGACACCAGATGCCACGATGATCCGTACAGCGCCGCTACGATCGCCGGCAGCATGGCGCAGTAGAGGCCGTATTCCACCGGCATCCCCGCAAGGGTCGCGAATGCCACGCATTGCGGCAGCACGATTACCGCGCCGGTCAGCCCTGCCAGCATATCGGCGCGAAGGGTCGTGCGATCGACTCGCGGCCACCACCGCAGAAAGGGGAATACACGCGGCAACCAGCGGGATGCAACAATCGAGTCGGATGGCGTTGCGGACACATGGTGCGGGTACCCTGCCGTCGGCGGCCGACCCCGTCTCTCCCCTTGACGATTATCGGCGAAGCTTCGACGGGGCGCAAACCGTCAAGCGCGGCCGCATTGACCGTCACCCCCCGATTCCATTAAAGTCCGCGCCACATTGCAGTGCGAGAAAGCAGCGTTTCGATGGATAGCGTGGCAGTGCAGGGAGCGTGGACCGGCAGTCGGCGTGCGGCGACCGGGCTCGCCCTAGGGTTGGCGTTGATGATGTCGTCGGTGGTCGCGCAACCGCTGACCGGTGACCCGAAGACGGGGGTCCAGCGCGCGACGATGTGCTCGGGCTGCCACGGCATCGGCGGCATGCGCAATGCCTATCCCGAGGTCTTTCGCATTCCGAAGCTCGGTCACCAGTATCCGGAGTACATCGCCTCGGCGTTGCAGGCGTACCGCTCGGGCGAGCGCAGCCATTCGACGATGCGCGCGATCGCCGCGAACCTCAGCGACCAGGCGATCGCGGATCTGGCCGCCTACTACGGTCAGGGTGGCACGCGCGGCGGGGTCAAGCCGTGAGCCTCGGCCCGAATCTGGCGCGCGCGGCTTCAGCGATGCTGGTCGCGACTTCGCTGAGCGTATCGAGCGGCGCCTTGCTCGCGCAGGACGCGAAACGCGGGGCGGAGATCTCGAAGCCGTGCGCCGCGTGTCATGGTGACGACGGCAACAGCATCGCACCGACGTTTCCCCGGCTCGCCGGGCAACACGAAGACTATCTGCTGCATTCGCTGCGCTCGTATCGCAACGGCGGACGCAAGAACGCGATCATGACGGCCCAGATCGCGAATCTGAGCGATCAGGATTTCCGGGACCTGTCGTCGCACTACGCGCGCCTGAAGGGCCAGTTGTCGACGATGCGATAGCGACCTGCGACACCGATGTCCGGGCCGGCCTGCGGCGACGTCCGGGCCTGGGGCTCGTCAGGCGCAGCGGGTGCGTGAAGCCCGAAGACGCATGATTGTCCAGTGACCGTCCAGCACCGCTTTGTCCCTCGATCATGCACGCGCCGCGCCCGGGGTCACCAGCAGGCTCGAGGCAACTGTCGGTTCGTCGAGCCGCGTGGCGATCGCTTCGATCGCACTGGATGCGCTGCGAAAGAGGTGTTGCGGGCCGATCTTCTCCGTCAAGCCAGTACGCTCGAGCACCTCGGTCACCTGCTCCTTGAGCGCGCATAGCGACATCGTGACGCCCCCGCTGCGCAGACGATCGACCAGGTGTTCGAGCACCTCCACGCCCGACGCATCGATCGAGTTGAGCCCGTCGCCGACGATCAGCACTTCACGCACGGTCGGATGCGCGGCGAGAGCTTCGAGCACCATGTCCTCGAAGTAGGGAACGTTCGCGAAGTAAAGGGAGCCGTCGAAGCGCAGCACCACCAGATGCTCGCTGGTGGGAAGGCCGTGCAACCGTGCATCGCGCAGCGTGCCGTCGGCGTGGCGGCCGAGCACGGCGATGCGAGGACGCATCGTGCGATACAGGTACAGGCCGATCGCGAGCGCAGCCCCCGTCAACACGCCATGGTCGAGCGCAGGCGCGAGCGCGAGCGTTGCGATAAATGTGACGCAGGCCGCGATGCCGTCGTGGCGGTGCGCGACCCACGCGTGCTTCATCGCGCCGAAGTCGATCAGGTTCACGACCGCCATCATGATGATGCCCGCGAGCACGGCCTGGGGCAGGTGATAGAGGAGCGGCGTCAGCGCGAGCAGCGTGAGCAGGATCAGCAGCCCCGTGGTCACCGAGGCGAACCCGCTGCGGGCGCCAGCGCTGTAGTTGACCGCGGAGCGTGAGAAGGAACCCATCGTCGGGAACGCCTGACTGAAGCTGCCCGCCAGATTGCCCAGACCCTGGCCGATCAACTCCTGGTTGGCATCGACGCGCTGGCGGGTCTTGGCCGCGATCGCCTTGGCGATCGAGATTGCCTCGACGAATCCGACCAGCGAGATCACGAGCGCGGAGGACAGCAGCGCGCGCAATGCATCCCAGGAAAGGGCGGGGGGCGCAAAGGCGGGCAGCCCCGGGGGGATGAAGCCGACGACCTCGCCGCCGCCCGACAGCAGCAGCCGCTCGCCGCTCACCTCCTTCACTCTCCAGCGCACCGTGTTCGACGAGGCCGCGACGTCGGGCGCAGGCGCCAGACGCAGTATCGCGCCGTCTCGGCCGGAAACGGCGTCGAGCGCCGACCCCGGCCGCGGATCGGGCAACGCGACGAAGGCGAAGCTTCGCAACTCACGCAGGCGCACGACGTTCTCGCGGACGAGGTCGGCGCGCTCGAGCTGTCTCAGCTCGATCTGATAACGCAGTTCGGCCGCCCGCGTGCCCGATTCCCGCGCAGCCTGCGCGAGCGATTTCTCGAGCGTCGCGATTTCGCCGTCGAGGGTGAGCGCGCGCGCTTTCGCCGCCTGGAATTCGGTCGCGATCGACCGTGCCCGGGCGTCTTCGACAGCGCCGGTGGGCACGCTCGCCTTCTGCTCGAAGTCGATCGCCCAGCTCACGCACGTGGTCAGGGCGACCGCGACCAGCACGCCGGGCCACTTCGGCAACCAGCGCCTGAACCCCCCGATGATCGCCATCGCGACCAGCCCGAACGCGACACTCGGCCAGTGCACGTCGGCCCACTGGCGCATCATCTCCCACACGTCGACGAGGAACATGCTGCTGCGACCGATCGGCAGGCCGAGAAGTTTGTTCAACTGCGACAGCGCGATGATGATCGCCGCAGCCGACGTGAAGCCGACGATCACCGGGTGTGAGAGGAAGCTGACCACCTTGCCCAGGCGGAACAGTCCGAGCAGTAACTGGATTGCGCCGACCATGAACGCGAGCACGATCGCGAGCGCGACGAACGCCTCCGAGCCGAGCGCCGCGAGCGGCGCGAGCGACGAGGCAATAAGGATCGACGGCACCGCTGCGGGTCCGGTGGCAAGCTGGTTCGACGAGCCCCAGAGCGCGGCGACGATCACCGGCAGGAACGCTGCATACAGTCCGAAGTACGGGGGCATGCCGGCGAGCTGCGCGTAGGCCATCGACTGCGGCACCAGCACGAGTGCCACGCTGACACCGGCAATGACGTCGGCGTACAACGTCTCGCGGCGCATCGGCCACCAGCGCAGGAACGGGAACAGGCGCACGAGTCGTCCGCCGCCGGCGGCTGCGCGGTCGAAGGACGAACGGGGGGAAGGGTTGGCTGCCATGCGGGATGCGTCAAGTCTTCGGTGCGGGTTCAGGAAGCGGCATACGTGCTTCGGCGAGTACGACACCGGGCGCACGCGCTGGCTCAGCGCAAGTCATGGGCGGCGTATCGGCGCACGATGCTGTCGGACAGCCGCGTGATCACAGTAGGCGGTGATTATCGGCGAGGGCTGCGGGACCGGCAAACCCGGCGCTCACCGGATGACGGCCAGCGTAGCGTGCCAGCGTCGCCCAGCGGCGCACGAACGCACGGTGCGCGAGCGTTGCGCAGGGCTGCGCGAAACGCGATTCGCGAGCGTCGCGCAGGGGCGCTGTGTACGCACTACGTGAGCCGACGTTCGACACAGGTGCTCGCGTTGCCCGGCGGCTGGACTGCAGGAAGGCG
This sequence comes from Burkholderiales bacterium, assembly GCA_014379045.1. Lineage (GTDB taxonomy): Bacteria > Pseudomonadota > Gammaproteobacteria > Burkholderiales > CAIKXV01 > CAIKXV01. Next base: position 2,978 of record JACMMK010000016.1, on the reverse strand, counting down.
ATGCCGACGCTGCGGTGACGTGAAGCCTCTCCCGCTCAGCGGGTGCACCGCTCGACGCAGGCGAGGTACGCCTCACCATCCGGGGGCCCCTGGTCCCGTTGCGCGCGCCACATCGTCTCGGCCAGGCAGTCGATGATCGCGTGCTGCGCGGCGAGCGGAGCATCAAGGCGTGCCAGCAGGCGCGCATAGGCGGCTGCGATCCCCGCCGGCTGATCGATCGACACCTGCTCGATCACCGCCAGATGCAGGTGAAGATGCAGGAACGGGTTCACCGCGCCGTCATCGGGCGAATAGTCGCGTGCCTCGAGCGCGGCGGCCTCGGCAGGCTGTTCCAGCAGCGCGTGATACTCGGGGTGCATCGCGATGACGTCGGCAGCGATCGCTTCGAGCGGCGAGACGACCTCGCGCGCGCGGTGCCGGCGCCATGCGTCTATCAGGAACTGCCGCGCCTCGGTGCGGGATGGCTGAAACATGCGTACTCCATTCGGGGAACCGTTACCCTCGTTCGCTCCGCTGCCTGCAGTCGTGCAGCGTCGAGCCACGCCACAAGGTATTCGCGTCAAGGCCGGTCAACTGCCCGATCGCGGCCACCGTCGACGACGATCGATCGCGCATTGTCGCGCGCCGGGGCGACCGTAGCGATCCGCCTCCGGTACCATCGGTACGAAGCCGTACTCGAGCCGTCTGCAGTGCGCAGCCAGGATCGGAACACGATGAGGGTTCGGATGGTCCGCTCAAATGCGTCGCCGGTTTGCCCCTGCGCTGGGGTGAGGTCGATGCTGGCGCTCGTCCTGTTCAGCCTGTCGGGCGCGACGTCGTTTGCCCAGTCGAAAGATGCGCTGGTCTTCCCCGAGCGTACGATCCGGCTGGTCGTGCCTTACGTTCCAGGCGGATTGCCGGATACGATGGCACGGGTGGTCGCGCAACGCCTGGGCGACGCGTTCGCGCGCCCGGTCCTCGTCGACAATCGGCCCGGCGCGGGCGGGGTGATCGGGACCGAGGCGGTTGCGCGCGCGCTGCCTGACGGCTATACGCTGCTCGTCGCCGACCTCGGCCAGACGGCGATCACGCCGGCACTGAACCCGAGACTGCCTTACGACATCGGGCGCGATTTCGCGCCCGTCAGTCTGTTGGGCACGTCGCCGTTCTTCCTGGCCGTAAACGGTGCGACCGGCGTGACCTCGCTGAAGGAGTTCATCGCCTTCGCGCGGGCGCGCGCGGGCACGGTGTCCTACGGTTCGTCGGGGGTGGGTAGCCCGCATCACCTCGCGATGGAGATGCTGCGCACGCGCACAGGGATGGACCTGATCCACGTGCCGTACAAGGGCAGTGGTCAATCCACGCCGGCGATCGTCGCAGGCGAGGTCGCGGCGTTGTTCACGGTACTGCCGACGGTATCGGCACACGTCAAGGCAGGATCGGTGCGGCTGCTCGCGGTGGCGAGTGCGACCCGCACGGCGCTGGCGGCCGACGTGCCGACGTTCCATGAACTCGGCGTCAAGGACTTCGTGCTGCTGCCGTCGGTCGGCATGCTCGCACCCGCCGGCACGCCGCGGCCGATCATCGACCGGCTGTCGAGCGAGATCGCAAAGGCCGTGCGCCATCCGGATTCGGTGCAGCGGTTCGGCGCGCTGGGGATCGACCCGCTGGGTAGCACGCCGGACGCCTACGCCGTCGCGCTCAAGGCCGATCAGGAACTGTTCGTCCAGGCGGTGCGGGTGTCGGGTGCGAAGCTCGAGTAGCGCTCCGACCTTGCCCTCGCCGACGCAGCGCTGGTTCGAGGATTTTCGCGTCGGTGATCGCTTCGTGGGCCAGACTCGATGCCTCGACGTCGACACGTTTCGCGCGTTCGCCGCGCTGACCGGCGATACGCATCCAATCCACTACGACCCACAGTACGCCGCCGCCACCCGCTTCGGTGCGCCCGTGGCGCACGGACTGCTGATCGCCGGCATGTGTGCGCTGGGTGCAACGCCGCTGTCAGCGCAGCTGCAGCAATCGATGATCGCGTTCGTCGAGCAGAGCCTTCGCTTCGTCGCGCCGGTGCTCGAAGGGCACAGTGTGTCTACCGAGTTCGAAGTCGCGTCGACCCGACTTGCTCGCGACGCGCGCCGTGGTCTGGTGCGCTTCGAGGTGAACGTATTCAATCAGGCCGGGGTGCTGGTTGCAGAAGGCTTCCATACCTATCTGCTCGGCTGCCGGCCCGCGGAGGAGGGCGCATGAGCAGACCGTTCGTACCGATCACGCCGTCGGCGGGATGGCACCCGCGCTACACGTTCTCGGCGGCGGTGCGCGCCGGAGATTTCGTGTTCATCTCGGGCATGACCGCCGCCGACGGCAACGGGCAGCTGATCGGCGAGGGCGACATCGTGCGCCAGACCGAATACATCTTCGAGAAGATGGCGCGGATTCTCGCCGATGCCGGGCTGACCTTCGCCGACATCGTCGAGACGACCGAATACTTCACGACGCTCGATGGCTATGCGAAGACCGCCGACGTGCGCCGGCGCGTGTTCGGCGGGGGTCCGTATCCGGCGGCGACCGGGGTGATGGTCGCGGGTCTGATCCGACCCGGCGCGCTGATCGAGATCAAGGCCACGGCCGTCGTTTCCGGCACCGCGACGATTCAGGATTAAACGGCGCGCGCTGACGTGCCGAGCGTCAGTTGATCGTTGCCCCGGATTCGCGCACGACCTTCTCCCACTTGACGAGCTCGGCGCGGATCAGCTCGCCGAGCTGTTCCGGCGTTCCCGGTGCGGGCTCTTCGATGCCCTGCGCGGCGAGCTGGGCGCGCACTTCGGGGTCGGCGAGGGTCTTGCGGACCTCGGCGTTCAGTCGGTCTATCACTGCGCGCGGGGTCCCCGCCGTCGTTGCCAGTCCGTACCACGTCGTCGCGACGAAGCCGGGCACGCCGGCCTCGGCGACGGTCGGCAGGTCGGGGGCGGCCGCACTGCGCTTCGCACTGGTGACGGCGAGCG
>JACMMK010000157.1 GCA_014379045.1 Burkholderiales bacterium | reverse complement strand
TCGGCGCCGGCAGATACCCGCAGGCGGCAGCGATGTTCGAGACGATGTGCACCGGTGACTATCACGAGTTTCTCACGCTGCCGGCGTACGAACTGATCGACTGAACGCGGAGTCGGAGTCGGAGTCGGAGTCGGAGTCGGTCGCGGCCGCGCTGCCTGCGCTTCGCGGCGGGTTCCAGAGGCGGCGCCTCAGGCTTCGGGCATGGTCCAGCGATGCCGGCACTGCCGGCAGCGTACGTTCAGCGTCGGTTCCCCGCGGCTGCTTGCGGCGCTGGTGCGCTCCACCTCGAAACGGGCATAGGTGCCGCAATGCTCGCAATGCGCGACGTGGCCATAACGCTCCGCACGGCTGAACACGACGCGGTAATGGTTCCATGACCAGATACCGCCCGCGGCTGCAGCGAAGGCGATGAAGACTGCTGCGGCCGAGCCACGCAGAGCCGACTGCGGCAGTGCATGCTCGATGCACACCGCGAGCAGGATAATGCACAGAAAGCAGGTGACGAGGCACAGATGACTTTCGATCAGCTGGCGTTCGTACCAGCGGCGGAAGCCCAGGGTGGCGATCATGCGGGCGGCGTTCATTGGGCCTCGGCTTGCAACGGGGGTGAGCATCTTGTGCTCGCGGACTCACGATTCTTCGGATGCAACGGGAGAAACTGTAGCGGCCGCGGCCGTTGCGGTGGGCCAATCGAGCTCACAGCAAACCGGCGCATGGTCGGATGGACGTTCCGCCGCGCGCGCGGAAGCATCGATCGTACACGCACCGCAGCGCTCGGCAAGCGGCGCAGACAGCAGGATATGGTCGATCCGCAATCCCAGCTTACGCCGGAACATGTTCATCCGGTAATCCCACCAGCTCCACGAGCGCGGCGGCTGGTCGAAACGACGGAACGCGTCGTCCAGGCCCAACGCGACGAGGCCGCGGAAGGCGCTGCGCTCGGGTTCGCTGCAGAGCACCTTACCCGCCCACGCGACCGGGTCGTACACGTCGCGGTCTTCGGGCGCGATGTTGTAATCGCCCAGCACGGCGAGCGCCGGGTGGCTTTGCGCTTCGCGTTCGAGCCAGTGGCGAAACCGCGCGAGCCAGTCCAGTTTGTAGACGTATTTCGCGGACTCGACGGTCTCGCCGTTCGGCACATACGCGCAGACAAGGCGCATGCCTTCGATGCTCGCTGAAATCACGCGCTTCTGCGGGTCGTCGAAGTCGGGGATGCCGATGACGACGGCCTGCGGCGGGGTGCGCGCGATGATCGCGACCCCGTTGTAGGTTTTCTGACCGGTGAAGACCGCGTGGTAGCCCGCGTCGGTGAACGCCGACACGGGAAAATTCGCATCCTCGATCTTGGTTTCCTGCAGACAGAGCGCGTCCGGGCGATGCCGTTCGATCCAGTCCAGCACGTGCGGCAGGCGCACCTTCAAGGAGTTGACGTTCCAGGTCGCGAGTTTCATTGTAGCTATTAAGTTAGATGTTGATTTTATTGTGTTTTCTGTTGGCGTGTTCGGAGACTACCCCAGCTACACCCCCAATGTGTGACGATCACGCGGACTACGGAGACAGTGTCACCTATCTCGAAATTCCACGATCGATCCGCAGGCACGCGCCACCTGCACGCTCCAGCGGAGCCGCTCAGGTCGGCGTTGCAGGCTCACGCAACCCCCGCAGATACGCATCGATCGTCTGCTGCCCGACACGCCGCAGGTCGAAGGACTCGGGATCGAGCATCCAGTTCTGGATCAGCCCGTCGATCAGCGAATGCAGGCCGATCGCTGCCGCCCGTGCCGGCACCCCGCTCGACAGCGCGCCGACCTTGCCCGCGCGGCGCAGTCCGCGTTCGATCTGGAGCACGCGTCCGCGCAGGCCGTTCAGACGACGATCGCGCACCGCCTGCAGCTCATCGACATACTCGACCTTGTGCAGCGCGATCTCGAACACCCGCCGCGCCTGCGGGTCGGTGACCGTCGAGCGCAGCGCCGCGAGAAAACTGCTGCGGATCTGCGCGAGCGGATCGTCGAGCGTGGGGTCGCCGCTGCGGTTGATCTCGTGCTCGAGCGGCAAGGTGACCCGGTTCATCATCGCGTTGAACAGGTCTGCCTTGTCCTGGAAGTGCCAGTACACGGCACCGCGCGTGACGCCGGCGGCGCGCGCGATATCGAGCAGCGAGGTGCGGGACACGCCGCGGCGATGGAACTCGACCTCGGCCATGTCGAGAATGCGCTCGCGGGTGATCTGCGCATCTTTCTTGGTTCGGCGCGACATGGACTCGCGCGCCTTAATACATACATTCACGCATGTATGTATAGTAACTTCAGCTTGATGCGTTGTCACGGCACGGGGTGCGAAGCCGATCCCCGTCTGGTTCAGAACGCAGGCTCGGTCGAAGGGTTTCGCATGTCTGCGTGGCGGTCGGTCATCGAGGCGGTGCTGTGTTCATTCCGGGCGCGTGCGCTGTGCGCAGGCAGCACCGTGGCGATTCTCGCAGGGTGCGGCGCCGGTGAGTCCACCCCCAAGCCTGCAGAGCAGCCTCCGCCACCGATCGAAATAGGTGTGGTGACGGTGGCCCCGGTCACCGTCGGTCTCGTCACCGAACTGCCGGGGCGTACCGAGGCGGCCCGGGTTGCCCAGGTACGCGCGCGCGCGGCGGGGATCCTGCTGCAGCGTCTGTTCGTCGAAGGCAGCGATGTGAAGGCCGGGCAGGTCCTGTTCCAGATCGACGCCGCGCCCTACCGGGCGCTGCTCGCGAGTGCCCAGGCATCTCTGGCGCGCGCCGAGGCGAACCTGATGCAGGCGCAGGCGCTCGCCGAGCGTTACCAGCCGCTGGTCGAGGCCAACGCGATCAGCAAGCAGGACTACGTGAACGCGGTCGCGGCACAGAAGCTCGCCGAGGCCGATGTCGCTGCAGGGCGCGCGGCGCTGCAGACGGCGCAGATCAATCTGGACCATGCGACCGTCACCGCACCGATCTCGGGTCGGATCGGTCGTGCGCTGGTCACCGAGGGCGCGCTGGTCGGACAGGGCGAGGCCACCCAGCTCGCGCTGGTGCAGCAGATCGATCCGACTTACGTCAACTTCACGCAACCGGTCGGCGATGTGCTGCGCCTGCGCGCGGCGATCGCCAACGGCACGCTGATGACGGCGGGCGGCGCTGAATCGGCGGTGGTGCGCATCGTGCTCGATGACGGCAGCATCTATCCGCTGCCGGGCCGGCTGCTGTTCTCCGATCTGTCGGTCGACCCGGGGTCGGGACAGATCACGCTGCGCGCCGAGGTGGCCAATCCCAAGGGGTTGCTGTTGCCCGGCATGTTCGTACGCGCGCGGCTCGAGCAGGCCGCCGCGAGCGGCGCGATCCTGCTGCCGCAGCAGGCGGTCCAGCGTACTTCGCAGGGCGACAGCGTGCAGGTCGTCGCAGCCGACGGCACGCTCAGTACGCGCGCGATCAAGGTAGGCGCGGCGAAAGAGGGACAGTGGGTGGTGCTCGATGGGCTGCAGGCAGGTGAGCAGGTGGTTGCCGACGGCTTCCAGAAGCTGCAGGGCAAGACCCAGGTGAAAGCCGTCCCGTGGAAGCCGGCGGCGAGTGCGGCGGGATCCGGCGCGCTTCCCCCCGCGGTCGGCG
>JACMMK010000156.1 GCA_014379045.1 Burkholderiales bacterium | reverse complement strand
TTGCCGGGCGCACCGGCATCGCCGACATCACCAAGTTCGACGCGGCGCAGTACTCGTGCCGCTTCGCCGGCGAGGTGAAGGGCTTCGACGTCGAGCAGTACATGCCGGCGAAGGAAGCGCGGCACATGGATACCTTCATCCATTTCGGGATGGCGGCGGGGATCCAGGCGTTTGCCGACTCGGGTATCGAGGTCACCGACGCGAACGCCGAGCGCATCGGCGTGATCGTCGGCTCGGGCATCGGCGGCTTGCCGATGATCGAGCACACGCATGCCGAGCTCGTGGCGAAGGGTCCGCGCAGGATCTCGCCGTTCTTCGTGCCGGCGTCGATCATCAACATGATCTCCGGGCACCTGAGCATCCGCTACGGGTTGAAGGGTCCGAACCTCGCCATCGTCACCGCCTGCACGACCGGGGTGCACTGTATCGGCGAAGCCGGACGGCTGATCGAATACGGCGATGCCGACGTCATGCTGGCCGGAGGTGCCGAGGCGACCGTATCGCCGCTGGGTATCGGCGGTTTCGCCGCTGCCCGGGCGTTGTCGAGCCGCAACGACGATCCGGCCACCGCTTCACGCCCGTGGGACCGCGATCGCGACGGCTTCGTGCTCGGCGAGGGGGCGGGGGTGGTGGTGCTCGAGGAGTACGAGCATGCGCGTGCGCGCGGCGCGCGGATCTACGCCGAATTGTCGGGCTACGGCATGAGCAGCGACGCCTTCCACATGACCGCACCCGACATGGACGGACCGCGGCGTTGCATGGTGAACGCGTTGCGCAACGCCGGTGTAGCGCCCTCGGAGGTGCAGTATCTGAACGCGCACGGCACCTCGACGCCGCTCGGCGACCGCAACGAGACGCAGGCGATCAAGGCGGCGTTCGGCGACTCGGCCTACCGGCTGGTGGTGAACTCGACCAAGTCGATGACGGGGCATCTCCTCGGCGGCGCTGGGGGGCTCGAATCGGTGGTCAGCGTACTGGCCATCGACAAGCAGATCTCGCCGCCGACGATCAACATCTTCAATCAGGATCCCGAATGCGACCTCGACTATTGCGCGAACGAGGCGCGCGAGATGTCGATCGACGTGGCGGTGAAGAACAACTTCGGCTTCGGCGGCACGAATGGCACGCTGGTGTTCCGGCGCCTGCGCTGAGCGGTAGGCGCGAGCGCGCGTTTGAACGCTGAGGGTGCGTGGTTCCTGCGCGTGAACGGTTCGGATGTCGATCCGGATCTGCCGGCGCTGGCGGCGTCCGATCGCGGACTTCGATACGGTGACGGGGTGTTCCGCACGATGCGGCTGCGCCAGGGGCGCGTGCCCGCCTGGCCGCGGCATGTGCGCAAGCTCGCGGCCGATTGCGGCCGTCTCGGCTTTGCAGTCCCCGATCGCTCGGCACTCGAGCGCGATCTGGCTGACCTGGGCGCGCGTCATCCCGAGTCCGTCGCACGCATCACCGTTACCAGCGGCGAAAGCGCACGCGGCTACCGGCGCGCGCAGCCGGCACGGCTGACGACGCTCGTGCAGGCGAGCGCCATTCCCGATCTGCCCGTGCGCCTGCGTGGCGACGGGGTCACGCTGCGCCTGTGTACGCTGCGTCTGGCGCGCCAACCCGCACTCGCCGGCGTCAAGCACCTGAACCGGCTCGAACAGGTACTCGCACGCGCCGAGTGGACGGATGACGAAGTGCATGAAGGTGTGATGCTCGATACCGCAGGCGACGCGATCTGCGGCACGATGAGCAATCTGTTCGCGCTCGAGCGCGCGCGCCTGATCACCCCGGATCTGTCGAACTGCGGCGTCGCTGGCGTGCAGCGCGAACGCATTCTGGACTGGGCCGCGACGCAGGCGATCCCGGCGACGGTGGAACCGTTGCCGCTGGCGCGTCTGCTCGCCGCGGATGCGATCGTCTTGTCCAACAGCGTGATCGGCGTCTGGTGGGTAAGCCGGCTCGGGTCGCAGCGCTTCGCGGCGCCCGCCTGGTTCGACGCACTCGACGACGTGCTGATGCAGGATGACTGAAGGCGCGCGGGGCCGCGCAGCCGCGTGCGGTCGGCGCCACCTGCAGGGTGGCGGAGCGCGCTTGATCGTGCTGGCGCTCGTCGTGCTCGCAGGCGCAGCCGTGGTGTATGCCTACGTTCAGCTCTGGCGCCCCGCGTTGGCGTCGACCCCGATGTCGTTCACGATCGCCGAGGGCAGCGGTCTGCGCGCGGCCGCCATGGCGATGCGCAGCGCCGGAGTGTTGCGCGATGCCGAGCCGCTGATCCTGCTGGGGCGCATCACCGGTGCGCACACCCGGGTGCGTGCCGGCCACTATGAGCTGCAGGCGCCGGTGACGCTGTGGGAGCTGTTGCAGAAGATCACGCGCGGCGATGTCACGTTGAGTGAGATCACCTTCGTCGAGGGCTGGACGCTCAGGCAATGGCGGGCTGCGATGCACGCGCATCCCGATCTGAACCGGGATGCCTCGCCGCAGGGCGACAGCGAACTCGCGCTCGCGCTCGGGCTGGCCGACGGGGCACTCGAGGGCTGGCTGTTCCCCGACACCTATCTGTTCACCCGGGGTACCACGGACCGCGCGCTGATCGTGCGTGCGCACCGTGCGATGGTCGAGCACCTCGAGCGGGAATGGCGCGCGCGTGCAACCGATATCGCAGTGAAATCTCCGTATGAGGCGCTGATCCTCGCCTCGATCATCGAGAAAGAGACCGGGCGCGCGGCGGACCGCACGCTGATCTCGGGCGTGTTCCACAACCGCCTGAAGGCAGGCATGCGCCTGCAGACCGACCCGACGGTCATCTACGGTCTGGATTCGGATTTCGACGGCAATCTGCGTCGACGCGACCTGCAGCACGACACCGCGTTCAACACCTATATCCGCGCCGGGCTGCCACCGACGCCGATCGCGATGCCCGGACTCGCTTCGCTGCGCGCGGCGCTGCATCCCGAGCCGACGCGCGCGCTGTATTTCGTCGCGCGCGGCGACGGCACCTCGGAATTCTCGCAGACGCTCGCCGACCACAGCCGCGCCGTGAGAAAATATCAGTCGGGACCTGCGGCGCGTCCATCGGGATCGGCGGCGCGCTAGCGTCCGGCCCGGCGTAGAGCGCTCGATGGCGAAAGGTCGGGGATCGTGAACAAGTCGGCGGGTCGGTTCATCACGCTCGAAGGTGTAGACGGGGCAGGCAAGAGCACGCACATCGAGTTCATCGCCGGGCGTTTGCGCGCGCAGTCGGCGGCGGCGGTGGTCGTCACCCGTGAGCCGGGTGGCACGCAGGTAGGCGAGCGGCTGCGTGAACTCGTCCTTGCCGAGTCGATGCACCCGGAGACCGAGACACTGGCGATCTTCGCCGCGCGCGCCGAGCACCTGCTGCAGGTCGTGCGCCCGGCACTGCGCGCCGGCTCGACGGTGTTGTGCGACCGGTTCACCGACGCGACACGTGCGTACCAATGCGGCGGTCGCGGGGTAGCCGAGTCATTCGTCGATGCGCTCGCGCGCCTGACGCAGGGTGACCTGCAACCCGATCTGACGCTGCTGTTCGACCTCGACGCGACGGTCGCCCAGCAGCGTGTGGAGGCGCGCCGACCCACCGATCGGTTCGAGCAGGAAGGTCGGGACTTCTTCGACCGCGTGCGTGCGCGTTACCTCGAGCAGGCGCGTCGGGAGCCGGATCGCTTTCGCATCCTCGATGCCGCGGGCTCGGTGGCCGATGTTCAGGCGGCGATCGTGCACGCCCTCGATCCGCAAACTCGTCGATGACGCCGCCACGTACCTGCGCCTGGCGGCCCCCCGCTTTCGGATGAACGCGCCGATGCCCTGGCACGTCGATGCGTGGCGCCTCGCGGCGGCCGCCACGACGCCGTCGCTGCTGCTGCATGGGCCGGCAGGCATCGGCGAGCGTGCGTTCGCGCTGGCGCTGGTCGAAGCCTGGCTGTG
>JACMMK010000155.1 GCA_014379045.1 Burkholderiales bacterium | reverse complement strand
CGCTCGCGCCCTCCGCCGAGGCGCAGACGAACGCACCGGCCCCTGCTGCCGGCCCATCCGGCACCGCACCGTCCGCGGCGCCCGCCGGCTACACCTACCTCACGCCCGACGAAGCCGCGTTTATCGAAGCCGTCGTCGATCATATGATCCCGGCCGACGCGCTGACGCCGAAGGGCACCGATCTGGGCATCCATACCTACATCGATCGCGCGCTCGCAAGCGGTTGGGGCAAGGGCGCGCGCCTCTACATGCAGGGCCCGTGGAAGCAGGGGACGGCGAACCAGGGCTATCAGCTACCGCTGGTCCCGGCTGACGTGTATCGCCTGGGTATCGCCGCGGCGAACGTGCAATCGGTCAAGGCCTACGGGAAGCCGTTCGACAAGATCACGACCGAGCAGCGCGAAGCATTCCTGATCGGGCTGCAGGCAGGCAAGGTCACGCTCGAGAATGGTCCGCCCGGCCGCACCTTCTTCGGCATGCTCTATCAGAACGTGATGGAGGGCATGTTCTCCGACCCGATCTACGGCGGCAACCGCGACAAGGCGGGGTGGAAGATGATCGGCTTCGCCGGCGTGGTCTCGGTGCATCAGCAGAACATCGACAAGTATCGCGACCGGAAGTTTCCCGTCAACCCGCTCGGCATCGCCGACATGAGCTGAACGGAGTCGAACATGGCCAGGAAACTGAAGGAAGTCGACGCAGTGATCATCGGTCTCGGATGGACCGGCGGCATTCTCGCCAAAGAGCTGTCGGAAGCCGGCCTCAAGGTCGTCGCGCTCGAGCGCGGCAAGATGACCACCACCGAAGCCGATTTCCAGGTACCGCAGGTACGCGACGAACTGCGCTACGTGCAGCGCCAGGAAATGATGCAGGACGCCGCGCGCGACACGCTGACGATGCGCAACACCGCGCAGCAGGAAGCGTTGCCGGTGCGGCGCCTGGGCGCGTTCCTGCCCGGCGAAGCGGTCGGCGGCTCGGGTCTGCACTGGAGCGGTGGCACGTGGCGCTGGACCGACATGGAGTTCAAGGCGCGCAGCCTCTACGAAGAGCGTTATGGCCGCAAGCACATCCCGGCCGACATGATGCTGACCGACTGGGGCATCTCGTACGCCGAGATCGAGCCGTTCTACGACAGGTTCGAGTACATGGCGGCGGTGTCCGGCAAGGCAGGAAACCTGCGCGGCAAGGTGCAGCCGGGTGGCAACCCGTTTGAGGCGCCGCGCGCGCGCGAGTACCCGCTGCCGCCGTTGAAGACGGTGCTGTCGTCCGAACTGTTCGCGGGTGCGGCGAAGGCGGCCGGCTATAACCCGTTCCCGCGACCCTCGGCGAATGCGTCGCGCGCCTACACCAATCCCGACGGAGCGAACTTCGGCGGCTGCCAGTACTGCGGCTTCTGCCAGCGCTTCGGTTGCGAGGCGAACGCCAAGGCGAGCCCGCACATGACGGTGGTGCCGGCGGCAATGAAGAGCCCGAATTTCGAACTGCGCACGCATTCGTGGGTGACGAAGATCCTGAAAGATCCGTCCGCCAAGCGCGTCACCGGGGTGCTCTACACCAACCTGCTGACCGGCGAAGAGATCGAGCAGCCCGCGGCCATGGTCATGCTGTGCACGTTCACGCTGAACAACGTGCACATGATGCTGCTCTCGGGGATCGGCCAGCCGTACGACCCTGCGACGCAGGCGGGCGTGATCGGACGCAACTACTGCTACGAGACGCGCACCGCCGCCAATCTGTTCTTCGAAGATCGCCACTTCAATCCGTTCATGTCGGCGGGCGGCACCAATATCGTCATCGACGACTTCAACGCGAACTGGTCGTTCGACCGCGGGCCGCACGATTTCGTCGGCGGCTACATCGTGTCTGCCGGCAATAACACGAACCTGCCGATCGGCAACCGGCCATTGCCCCGGGGCACGCCGGCGTGGGGTTCAGCGTGGAAGCAGGCGACCGCGAAATGGTACGGCTCGGCGATGGGCATCAGCTCGAGCGGCGGGTCGATGCCGCACCGGTCCAACTGGCTCGATCTCGATCCGACGTATCGCAACGTGTTCGGCCAGCCGCTGCTCAGGATGACGTTCGACTTCAAGGACAACGAGCACAAGATGAACGCGCACGCCGCGCAGATCGTCAATGCGCTCGCCAAGTCGATGAACCCGACGCAGTTGAATACCGCGAGCGGTGCGCCGCAGTCGTGGACCGTCGTGCCTTACCTGTCCACCCATAATGGCGGCGGCACGCCGATGGGAACCAACCCTAAGCAGAGTGCGGTCAACCCGTTTCTGCAGAGCTGGGACGCGCACAACCTGTTCGTCATGGGCGCCAACGTGTTCCCGCACAACGGCGCATACCAGCCGACCGGGCTGGTCGGTGCGCTCGCCTATCGCACCGCCGACGTGATCAAGCGTCGGTACATCAAGAACCCCGGCCCGCTGGTGTCGGCATGAGCGCGTGGCCGCTCGAGCGATCGGCGTCGCATTGCCTGGCGCTCGCAGGCAGCGCGCTTTGGATCATCGCAGGTGCGGCGCTGGCCCAGACCGATCTCAAACGTGGCGAGAAGCTCTACACCGAGTGCCGTGCCTGCCATTCGCTGGAGGCCGGGGTCAACACCGTCGGCCCGACGTTGGCCGGCGTGGTGGGGCGCAAGGCCGCCGCACTCGACGAGTTCCGCTATTCGCCGGCGATGAAACGCAGCAACATCGCCTGGAGCCGCCAGACGCTCGATGAATTCATCGCCGACCCGCAGAAGGTGGTGCCCGCGAACCGGATGCCGTACTCCGGGCTCGCGGACGCCAAGGACCGTGCGGATCTGATCGGCTACATCGTGCAGGCGGCCCGGGCGCACGGCTCGAAGTAGCGGTCGACCCGACGACGCCTTCGGTTCAATGTCCGGGCGGATTGCCCCGTTTCGGCCCGGACCCTGCCGGCGGAATGACCGAAGCTGCTGAGCCTGGCGGCAGCGGTTTCTTGGTCTGCTTCGGCTTCTTTGTTTCCTTGTTGCTTTTTTGCTGACCCTTGGGCATTGGAGGCTCCTGGTTCGTGAGTGGGCGACCGGCTACGGCGACATGCGGAAGACCTTGCGGATTATGAACCCCGGGCAAGCGACTGCGACGTCACGGTGGTCGTGCCGCGCAATGAGAATCTGGTAGCGCCGGGATGTCAATCGTCCGGATCATTCCTTTCAGGCCGCACGCACCCATGAACGCGTTCTCCAGCACCTACGCCGAAGCGCGGGCGAGCTTTCTCGCCGCCGCTCAGGCGCACGACGCGGATATCGGCGCGTACGAGCACCCGACCGAGCGCGGCGTCGACGGCGAGCGTCTGTTCCTGGACGTCGCGCGCATCGGTGCGCGCGATGCGAGTCGAGTAGTGGTGATCGGCTCCGGCACTCACGGCATCGAAGGCTATGCCGGCTCGGCGGTGCAGATCGCCTGGATGCAGCGTGCGGCGGCGAGCGCATTGCCGCCGGACACCGCGGTCGTTCTCACCCATGCCCACAACCCGTGGGGGTTTTCGCACCGGAACCGGGTCACGGAAGAAAACGTCGATCTGAACCGCAATTTCATCGATCACGGGGCGCCCTACCCGCCGAACCCGGGCTATGACGAAATCCATCCCGGCGTTTGCGGGCCGCACTGGGACGAGGCTGCAATCGACCGCGCATTCGCGACGCTCGCTGCGTTCAAGGCCCGTCGAGGCGAGCAGGAGTTCTCCGACGCACTGAACGGTGGCCAGTACTCACGCCCCACCGGCGTGTTCTTCGGCGGCCATAGAGAACAGTTCTCCAACGGCGCGTTTCGACGCGCGATCGCGGAGTTCGTAGGTCACGCGCAACACGCCGGCATCATCGATTTCCACACGGGAATCGGCCCATTCCTTGGCCACATTTTCCTCTGCTTTCATGCGCCGGGCTCCGCCGCCCATGCCCGCGCGCGCGACTGGTGGGGGGAGCGGGCGGTCAATCGGGAAGGGGTCAATCACGCGGCAGTGGCCCGTTACCGGGGCCTGCTCGTCGACGCGTTCTGCGCGGCACTGCCCGAAGCGCACACCACCGCCGTCGTGGTCGAGTTCGGCACGCTCGCGCGCGAGGCAGTCCAACGCGCGAATCTCGGCGGGAGCTGGCTTTACACGTACGGCGCCTGCGATCCGGCACGCGCCGCGCGCGCCCGTGCCGATCTGGACGCGGCGTTTTACCCGGTCGATCCGCGCTGGCGAGCCGCGGTGCTCGAACAGGGCCCGTCCCTAGTGGAGCGGGCTGTCGAAGGTATTGCGCGCCGATAGCCGCAGGAACGCGCCACAGAGCGCAGCGCGGTAGCGCACGACTTCAGCGCCCGACGGGCAGCTTTGCCGCGAACTGCGAATTGCGCACGCACATCCGACCTTCCGGATCCTGCCAGAGTTTTTCGGCGGTATGCAGCTTGCCGAAGGCGCGCGTGATCGCCTGCAGCGGATGCTCAGCAAAGGCCTCGATCACCTGAGCATAGTAGAGGGGCTTCACCGCGATCAACTCGAGGATACGCGTCGAGAGCGTGTCCACTTCATCGTGCTGCGGCTTGCGGTCGCCCGCCCTGACCACCGCCTCGTCCAGCCGATAGCCGGCAAGCTTCACCCGGTCTGCGTAAGCGTAGGCAATGCGCTCGTAGCGCTCGCGCGGGATGCCCTCGGGGATCGTCGCATCGATCCCCACCTTGGCGCCGGTCGGCACCACGCCGGCCGGCATCACGGGAAGGCTTGGGTCGAGCGGTTTTGCGCGCGCCCCGGGGATGATGATCACGTCACGATCGCCCTGCACCCGCGTCGCGATCGCCCACTCGACATCGAGTGGATTGTAGACATCGATATCGTCATCGACGACGACCACATGCTTGATGTCGCCGACCGACAGCGCGGCTAGCAGCGCGTTCTTGCCTTCGCCGGGCTGTTTGCGGATCGAGATCACGACGTGCCATGAACCGACGCCGCCCAAGGTGACGTTGATCTCTTTCACCTGGATACCCGCCGCCTTCATCGCCGTTCTCAACTGCGACCAGCGGGTCGGGATCATCAACCAGGCGACCTCCCACGGCATGTGCAGCGCGTAGTAGATCGGATCTTTTCGATGCGAGATCGCCTTCACTCGCACCAGCGGGTTCCAGTGCAGGCCGCCCATCAACTGCGTGAACTCGCCGAAGCGTCCCTCGGGCCACGTCCAGCCGGTCGGAAGTATCTCGGCCTCGAGTACGATCTCCGCATCGGCCAGGTAGGGTACATCGATCGTCTCGCACATTGACAGCCGGCTGGGACCACCGCGCAATCCGCCGGCGATGCCGATCTCGTCGACGCCCATCGGCGCGCGGTAGCCCGCCGCCAGGAACTCGAACGGATGCGTGCCGATCGAGATCGAGATCGGCAATGCGCGGTTCTCCTGGAACGCCCGCTGCGCCAGCGCGCGCAGATTGTTCGGCGTGACGATGTCGATGCCCGTGAGATTCTTCTCCTTCAGCAGGTATCGATAGATGCCGGCGTTGAGGCCGCCCTGTTCGTCGCGCACGATGGTGATCGCGCCGGTGATCATCGGTCCGCCGTCGAGGATCGACGACATCGGGATCGGCAGATCGAACAGGTCGACTTCGGCGCCGTAACGCGTCACCTCGCGCGTCGCACTCTTCTCGACGTAGACCGGCGCGATCGGCGCGGCGATCGCGCGCGTCAGCAGTTGTTCGATGTCGCCATAACGCTCGACACCCATACCGATCGCGACCCGCTCGCTCGAGCGGATCAGCCCGGACACGACCGGCATGTCGTAGCCGAGCACGCGGTGGAATGCGAGCGCCTTGTCGCTCTGGTCGACGAGCGTCGCGATGTGCCGGCTGTCTACTGGTTCATGGATATCGACCAGCTGTCCGGCGGTACGCAGACGATCCAGATACTCGCGGAAGGTTTCCTTTTCGTGCATCAGGGGTCTCCAGTTCGCGCCGCCGCGACGCGTGACAAGTCGCAATGAGCGCAGTATAGGAGAGAGTAGGCGCACGTGTCCGAGGCAGAATCGTTCGGATCGGCGCGCGCTGCTGGCAGGCGGTTTGCTTTGCTGTGACGGGTCACCACGACTGCATGGAGGAATGCCCCATTGAGGACCCTATCCGGCTTGATAGTGATCACGCTGTTCGCGTCGACGACACCGGCCAGAGCGCAGCCGGAGGCGGCGTTCCCGCAACGTCAGATACGAATGGTCATCCCGTTCGCGGCCGGAGGTGCGATCGACATCATGGCGCGCCCGATCGGACGTCGGCTGCAGGAGTTCCTGGGCCAACCCGTCGTGATCGACAACCGCGCCGGTGCCGGCGGCAGCCTCGCCGCCGAAGTGGTCGCGCGCAGTGTGCCTGACGGCTACACCCTGCTGATGGGTTCGACCAGTCCGCTCGTGATCAACCCGGCCGCCCTTGCCAAGGTCGCCTACGATACGATGCGCGACTTCACGCCGATCTCGCTGGTCGCGACCCAGCCTCTGCTGATCGTTGCCCACCCGTCGCTGCCGGTGAAGAATGTGCGCGATCTGGTCGCACTCGCCCGGAGCAATCCCGGAAAACTGTCGTACGGCAGTGCCGGTCCGGGAACTTCGAATCACCTGGTCGGTGCGATGCTCGCGAACGCGGCCGGCATCGATATCCTGCATGTGCCGTACAAGGGCGGTGGCCCGGCGCTTACGGCTCTCCTCGGCGGCGAGATCGAATTCCAGGTGAGTCAGCCGAACACGATGGTGGCCTATGTGAAGAGCGGGCGGGTGCGCGCCATCGCGACCACCGGTGCGACCCGCTCACGCATCTATCCGGACGTGGGTACGCTGGTCGAAGCCGGTTACAAGCAACTCGACATCACGGGCTGGTACTGCGTAGTCGGGCCCGCCGGCATCGCTCGACCGGTCGTCGAGCGGCTGAACGCCGACCTGCGACGAACGATGGCAAGTGCCGATGTGCGCAGCGCGCTCCTTGGTGAGGGTACCGAGCCGGTCGTTAGCAGTCCCGAAGAGCTGGGCGCTTTGATGAAGTCGGAGCTCGTGCGTTGGGCGAACGCGGTCAAGCTCGCGGGTGTGAAGCCCGAGTGATTGCAGGCTGCAACCTTGGCGCGTTGTTCGCCGAAGGATCGGCCGAACACGGCGCCGGCGACCGGATCGCGCTGATCGACCTGAACGACTGGGCACGACCGCGCGAATACACGCATCGACAGTGCGACGCGCTGGCCGACGCGTTCGCGCGCGGGCTGATCCGAAGTGGTGGGGAGCGCGGCGACGCCATTGCGATCGTGTCCGCGAATCGCGCCGAGTTCCTGATCGCCTTTCTCGGCATCCTGCGTGCAGGCATGGTGGCGGTACCGATCAACCACAAGCTGGCGCGCGCGACGATCTCGTTCATCTTCGCCGACGCAGCAGTGCGCCACGTGGTCTGCGACGCGCACCATCGCGACCTCGTGCCGCCGCAGCTGCCTGTCACCGACCTCGATGCCGGGGACGAACGCGGTCTCGGCGCCCTGCTCGACCACGGCGCGTTCGAGCCGGTGCGCCCACGGCCGGGCGAGGTCGCGATGGTCCTCTATACCTCGGGTTCGACCGGTCGTCCGAAGGGCGTGCCGCTGACCCACGATGGCCACCTTTGGGCATTGCGCGCACGTACCCGGCGCGGTGGGCCGTTCCACGAGCACCGACTGCTGGTAGCGGCGCCGCTGTATCACATGAACGGGTTGTGTACCTCGCTGTTCACGCTGGGCGTCGGCGCGAGCATGGTGCTGTTGCCCGAGTTCGACGCGCGCCACTACCTCGAGTCGATCGAACGCTTCCGCTGTACGTGGCTGACCGGTGTGCCGCCGATGTTCGCGATGTGTCTGCAGCATCGCGACCTGATGGCGAGCGTCGATCGACGCAGCGTGAGGACCGTGCGCATGGGCTCGGCGCCGATCTCACCGCGCCTATGGGAGGACGTCCAGACCGCGTTCGCCGATGCACTCGTGATGAACTCGTACGGTACGACCGAGGCAGGGCCGGTGGTCTGTGCGCCGCGCCCGGATCTGCCGCTGCCGACGCTGTCGATCGGCTGGGCGGTCGAAGATGTAGAACTCCGGCTGGTCGATGCCGAAGGCAACGACGCCGACGAGGGCGTACTCTGGCAACGTACTCCCGCGAACATGACCGGGTACCTGAACTTGCCCGACAGAACGCGTGAGGTACTGACGCCCGACGGTTGGTACATCTCGGGCGACATTTTTCGCCGCGATCACAGTGGGGCCTATTTCTTCATCGGGCGCGCCGACGACATGTTCGTCTGCGGCGGCGAGAACATTTTCCCCGGCGCGGTCGAAGCCCTGCTCGAGCAGCATCCACAGATCGATCAGGCGTGCGTCGTGCCGGTGCCGGACGAAGTGAAGGGTGAGAAGCCGTTCGCCTTCGTCGTGCGTGCAGCAGGCAGCACGCTCGACGAACCTGCAGTCAAGCGCTTCGCCCTCGATCATGCCCCGGCTTACCAGCACCCGCGCCGGATCGCGTTTCTCGACGCACTCCCCCTCGCCGGTCCGAACAAGGTGGATCGCAAGACGCTGAAAGTGCGCGCGGCGGCGATCGTCGCAGCGAGCACCGGTTCGAATGGGTGATTCCGGTGTCGCACCGCAGCTCACGCTCGATCACTGCGGCTGCATCGCCGCCGACCTGAACCGCGCCGCATTCGCTTGGGAACGGCTCGGATTCACTCTTTCCCCGCTCAGTCCTCAGCGCGGCGCGGTGCCGGGGCTTCCCGGCATGCAGCCGTGGGCGACGTCGAATCGATGCGCGCTGTTCGAGCGCGGATATCTCGAACTGATCGGTGTCACGCGGCGTGAGGCTCATGATCCCTGGGCATCGTTCCTCACCCGCGGCGCGGGGCTACACATCCTCGCACTCCGGTGCGACGACGCCGATACGGCGTACGCCGCACTCGAGGCGGATGCGCCGTTCCTGCAATCACCGGTGCAGCGCGAACGCGAGGTGGACGTCGATGGGCACGCTCGGATGCTTCGTTTTCGCAACATCTTCAGCCGGGATGTCGACTGTCCTGAAGCGCGCTATATCCTGATCGAGCATCAAACACCCGAACTCCTGTGGCAACGGCGCTACCTCACGCACGAGAACAGCGCATTGTCACTTCACGATGTCACCCTGGTGACCGAGGACTGCACCGAACTCGCCGGTCGCATTGGTGCCCTCGGCGCAGCGCCCGGCATCACGATCGTCGATGCCGCCGCGTTTACCCGGCAATATGGTTATCGTCCGCAGCGACTGCCCGGACTGCATGCGCTGGGCGTGGGAGTGCGTGATCTGCGCCTCGCGCTCGGCCTTCTCGCGGCGCGGGGCATCCCGGTGACTCGTTCGGAGAAGGCGGTCTGGATCGCGCCGCAATACACGGGCGGCTTCGTGCTGAGAATGCTGCAGGTAGCCCTCACGTGAAGCCAGTAACGACGCGCGACCGGCGGACACGATGAGGGCAGCAGTCATCGAACAGCACGGCGGACCCGAGGTGCTACGTCTTCACGAACGGTTTCCCGATCCGACGCCGGGCGCCAACGATGTCGTCATACGCGTACGGGCGACGTCGCTCAATCACCATGACATATTCACCCGCAACGGCATGCCGGGCATCAAGGTGCCGATGCCCTGCATCATGGGCATCGACTTCGCAGGCGACATCGTGGAGGTCGGGGCGGACGTGCTCGAGTGGAAAGCGGGTGACCGTGTTCTGGTCGATCCTACCGATCGGGTCGGCAAGGGCGGGCTCATCGGCGAGATGTGGCATGGAGGGTTGGCCGAACTCTGTCGTGTACCGGCGCATCATCTGGTGCGATTGCCCGAGGGCGTGAGCTACGAAGCCGCAGCGTGCCTGCCCGTCGCCTACGGCACGGCACTGCGCATGATGTACACGATCGGACGCGTCGCGAAGGGCGAACGGGTGCTTATTCTCGGCGCCTCGGGTGGTGTCGGCAGCGGCTGCGTGCAACTGGCCAAACTCGCAGGCTGCGAAGTGATCGCCTGTGCGTCGAGCGCAACCAAGCTTGCGCGTCTGCACCACCTTGGCGCCGATCACGTTTTCAATCATGCCGAGCACGACCTTGCCGGCTGGGTCTTCGAGCATTTCGGCAAGCCGCATCGGCGGCAGTTCACCGGCGCGATGGATGTCGTGGTGAACTTCACCGGTGGCTCGACCTGGGTGCCGTCGCTGCGCGTGCTGCACCGACGGGGCCGGCTGCTGACCTGCGGTGCGACGGCCGGTTTCGATCCGAAGGAAGATATCCGCTACATCTGGACATTCGAGTTGCAGGTACTCGGCTCGAACGGGTGGCTGCGCGAGGATATCGATACCCTCCTCGACATGGTGCAGTCAGGCCGCCTGCAGCCGACCGTCGATCGGATTCTTCCGCTCGATCGGGTGCACGAGGCGTTCGCGCTGATCGAGGGGCGCGAGGCATTCGGAAAAGTCGTCCTCACGCTCTGACGAAGTTGCAACGTCCGCACGCGTATCGTTGGCAAAGCGCCGGACGAAGTCATCGCGCCCCCACCGTATCGGGAGCGCATGTTTCCTGACCGACGGCCCTCGCAGCCAACCGGTCAACCAGCGCCAGGCCCGCAGGCCACTCGCCGAGGCCGGAGTCAGAGTTGATATGGCCTGCAGCCCCGATGCAGCGATACTCGCTGCCCCACGCGTGGGCGAACGCGCGGGCGCGTGCCTCGGACACCCTCGGATCGTCGGTGCTCGCGACGACGATCGTCGGGAACGGTAGTCGCGCCAACGGCATCGGCGAGAATCCCACCGGTCCGGGCGGATAGTCAATCGCATCGACATCGCTCGGTGCCACCAGCAGCGCGCCGATGACGGTACCGCTCGTACCGAGGCTGCCCCAGTGCGCAACCAGGCTGCACGCCAGAGAGTGTGCAACCAGGACGACCGGCGCGGGTGCCAATGCGGTCACTGTCCGCTGCAACGACTCGACCCAGTCGGCACGCGCAGGCTTCGCCCATTCGCGTTGTTCGATGCGGATGCACGCGGGCAGTGTCGCCTGCCAGCGGCTTTGCCAATGCGTCGGACCTGAGTTGTCGCGGCCGGGCAGGATCAGCACACGCGACATCTGCCCCGAGGGTCGCACAGGGCTCGAACAGGGTGTGGCGCTCATCCCTGGTTCAGGTCGAGGGACCGCGCGTCCGAAAGCAACCTCACGATCGTCAACACGACTGTATCCGGATCGACCGGCTTCACCAGATGGGCGTCGAACCCTGCTTCATGGGTAGCGGCGAAATCTTCCTCGCGTCCATAGGCCGACAGCGCGATCGCCCGGGGTGCCTGCCCGGGTCGCTGCGCCGACATTGCGGCGAGCAGTTCGAACCCCGTGCCGCCGACACCGAGATTGAGATCGCAGACGAGCACCTGCACCTCGCTTCGCGCCATTTCGGCAAGCGCCGCACTCACGCTGGCGCAGACCGCGGTGCGGGCGCCGACCGCTTCGAGTCCGGCGGCCAGCGCGTCGGCCACATCCGCATTGTCTTCGACCACGAGTACCCGAACGCCCTCGAGCGCGTGCGCGGTCGCGGTGGTGCCGGTCTCGCCTTCGCCGCTGCCTGCCGTCGTGGCGACCTCCAGAGGCAGGCGCACCTCGAATGTCGCACCCTTGCCGACGCCTTCGCTGAACGCCTCGACATGACCGCCCGAGAGCTCGACGATGTTGCGGGTGATGGCGAGCCCGAGCCCGAGTCCGCGTTGTCCATTCGACGGCCCGACCTTCCCCTGCCGGAACGGTTCGAACAGCGTCGCGAGGTCAGCGCTGTCGATGCCCGCGCCGGTGTCTGCCACCCGCAATGTCCACACACGCGCGGCTGCGTTCGCATCGACGCCGGTGGTCACCGTCACGCCGCCCCCGGGATCGGTGAACTGCACGGAATTGTTGATCAGGTTCCACACCACCTGCTCGAGGCGGACCGGGTCGACGTTGAGCAGTGTCGGCACCCCGCGGCCGACCACGTCGACCGCGACGCCCTTGTGCTCGGCGATCGAGCGCACATTGTCGGCCGCGCGACGCACGCACTGGTCAGGGTCCACGAGTTGCGGTTCGAGGCGCAGCTTGCCGCTGAGGATGCGCGAGATGTCGAGCAGATCACCGATGATCTTCGCCTGCAGGCGGACGTTGCGCTCGATGCGCTCGATCGCATCGAGCGCCTCGGGGGGAGCGCTCACCCGGGCCTTCAGCAGATGCGCCCACGACAGCGTCGCCTGCAGCGGCGTGCGTAGCTCGTGCGACACCATGGCCAGGAACTGGTCTTTCGCGCGGTTCGCATGCTGCGACTGAGCCAGCAATCGCAGGCGTTCGGTTTCCATCCTGCGTTTGTCGGTCACTTCTTCGCATACCAGGCCCACCCGAAGCGGGCGTCCAGGCACGTCGATCGGGAACACGCCGACCGACCAGTGCCTGATCGCAACCGATGCCGGCGTGAGTCCGCTCACCTCGAGTCCCGACACCGGCACCCGCGTCTCGAACACCCGCTGCAATGCCTCGCTCACCGAAGCATCGACGTTGGGCACGATCTCCGACAACCTGCGTCCCAGATGATCGGCAGCCGGGACCCCGTTGATCTCGGCCAGCGCCGGATTGATGCGCAGATAGCGCAGCTCCTCGTCGAACACTACCAGCCCGACGGGGGCCGAGCGGAACAGTGCGTCGACCAGGGCATTGGCGTCGTTCAACTCGCGCACCCGTTCAGCCACGCGCTCTTCGAGCAGCATCTGCGCCGAGCGCAGTTCGAGTTCGACCTGGCGCCGGATTTCTACCTCGCGTGCAAGCGCGTCGTGTGCCGACTGCAGTTGCGACGACGACGGTATCGCGAGCGCGAGCGGCAGATTGCGTGCGAGAACGACCGCAGCGCTGATCGAGACCGCGGCGGTCATCGCCTTCACCATGCCGGACATCCAGTAGTCCGGGTACCAGATCGTCCACACGCCGGTCGCATGCGACAGCCCGCACGACACGATGAACGCGCTGAACAGCAGGAACAGCCCGCCGAACGGCAGATCGCCGCGTTTGCGCACCAGATACACGAGCAAGAGCGGGATCGAAAAGTACGCCAGCGCGATCAACGCGTCGCTCAGCACATGCAGCGCGACGAGCCCCGGCAGCCAGGTGAAGCAGAAGCCGTGTGGCAGCATCTGCGCCGCGGCGCCGCCCTGTGCCCAGAAGCTGGCGGCGAACATGGCGACCAGTACCGCCGATGTCCCGGATGCAAGCAGTCGCCAATCGAGTTGTCCACGCATTGTCGGCGGTCTCCTTCCTATGCCGGTCGGTCTGCGCAGGAACGCACGCGTGCGCGCGCACTCGCGGCGGGCATCCGGGCTTCCCGCAGCGCAACCGACGATGTCAATCGGTCATCGTTCGGACGCAGGCTTCCAGCCCACTACCTGCATCAGGATGTTCACGGCCTGCCGGAACGGCGGCGAGCCCACCGGAATCAGCGCCGCTTCGAGCGCCTCGAGAATCTCGCGCTCGCTGCAACCCACGCGCAGCGCGCGCTCCATATGCGCCTTGACGCCCCACATGCGCGACTGGCCGATCATCGCGGCGATCGCCACCAGTTCGCGATACTTGGCCGGCAACGCCTTGCCCTCTTCGCTCGACACGCCATCGTGCAGCAGACCCAGCCCCGAGAGCCGGTTGTAGGCCTCGAGAAATTCGGGATCGCGCTCGGCGAGATACTCCCACTCCGGGTAACTGTAGCCCCGGCTTTCGGTCAACCGCTTCGAGACGTCTGCCGGTGTTTCCCCCGTCGTGTCGCTCATGTCGTTGCTCCTCGCGCGTTGCTTGTTGTTGTGGATGATGCCTCGGACGTCCGGTGTCGGAACTCGCGCGCGGCCGCATCCATCCGCATGAACACCGCACCGCGCGCGAGCAGCGTGTCGATCAGGCGTTCGAGCATCATGATACGGTGGCCGCGCCCGATGATGAACGGGTGACACGTGTAGGTGAGTACGCCCCAGTCGAGCTCGCGCTGCATGTAGTCGAAGTCGGCGAGCCAGTTCTCGAACACGAGGCCGGCGTTCATGTTGCCGGGCCGGATCGCGTTCGGATAGCGCATGAACTCGAAATGCGGCGCGTCGTCGGTGGCCCAGCTGATCGGCATCTCGACCAGGGTCGATGACGCGCCGAAACGCGCCGGGGCTTCGAGTTCGATCGTATCGGCCTGGCGTGCGAAGTACGGCGAGTAGTCGTCGCCCATCATGCTGCTGTCGTAGTCGAAGCCGTGCGCGAGCATCAGTTCGATCGAATGCGGCGACAGATCCCACGAAGGCGACCGGTAGCCGGTCGGGCGCACGCCACAGGTGCGCTCGATCGCCGCGATGCCGCGCACGAGTTCCCGCTCTTCCTCGGCGCGCTCGAGCGACGCAGGCGGTACGTGCTTCCAGCCGTGGTGGCCGACCTCGTGGCCCGCCTGCGCCACCGCGGCGACCGCGGCGGGGAAGGTTTCAGCCGTATGCCCTGGAACGAACCAGGTAGTCGGCACCCGCCGCTCGCCGAGCATCTGCAGCAGCCGCGGGGCCGCGACGCGCGGGCCGAATTCCCCGCGCGAGATCGCCGAGGGCGTCGTTGTACCGCGCGCGATGAAGCCGGAGATCGCGTCGAAATCGAAGGTCAGGCAGACTAGGTGACGTTGGGCGTACTGGGGCATTGGCGCAGTTCTTGCTGCCGGCAATGGCGAGTGTATCAACTCGCCATCATGGCGGCGTCCGTAAAGGTAAGCAGATGCGGTCGAGACGATCGTTGCAGGTATTCACCGCAGGCCCGACTGAAGCAGGCGGCGTGCCTGGGGCGCGCCGACGCGCGCGTGCGGGGAACGGCGTCGCCATCCTTGTATCAGGCGCGGCGATGGCCTGCGTGCAGCTCGATGCAACGGCGGCGGGCAGCGGCGCATGGCCCGACCGGCCGATCCGCTACATCGTGCCGTTCGCACCCGGCGGGCCGACGGATATCCTGTCGCGTGCATTCGCCGAGCCGCTGTCCAACGCGCTCGGCACGCCGGTGGTCGTGGACAACCGCGGCGGCGCGGGAGGCGTGGTCGGCACCGAGATCGTCGCCCGGTCGGCGCCGGACGGCTACACGCTGATGATCGGCCATGTCGGCACGCACGCGATCAACCCGACGCTCTACGGCAAGGTCAATTACGACCCGGTGCGCGACTTCCAGCCGATCACGCAGGTTGCGACCTGGACGCTCGCACTCTCGGTGCACCCGTCGGTGCCTGCGAAGAACCTGAAGGAACTGATCGCGCTCGCCCGCGCGAAGCCGGGCACGCTCAACTTCGCCTCGGCCGGCCCTGGGGGGCCGACCCACCTCGCCGCAGAAATGTTCAGGAGCGCTGCGAAGATCGATATCGTGCATGTGCCGTACAAGGGCAACGCCGCGGCGCTGACCGATCTGGTCAGCGGGCAGGTGCAGATGATGTTCTCCAACCTGCTCACCTCCGGGCCGTTCATCAAGGCGGGCAAGCTGCGCGTGCTGGCGGTGTCGACCGGGAAGCGCTCGGCGAGCGCCCCTGACATTCCCACCGTCGCCGAGGCCGGCGTGCCCGGCTACGACATGACGCCCTGGTACGGCGTGCTCGCGCCGGCCGGCCTGCCCCGGCCGCTGCTCGCCCGGCTCAACAGTGAGCTGGTGCGCATCGTCGACTCGCCGGAACTGCGCGGTCGCTTCGCGAGCCAGGGTGTCGACCTGGTATCGAGCACGCCGGAGGCATTCGCCACGCTGATTCGCAACGAAATCCCGCGCTGGAAAGTGATCGTCAAGGAGTCGGGTGCGCGGGTGGAGTGAGCCAGGACACTATTCAGGCAGACCCGCCTTGTTTCGTCGTCCGTTCGGACTAACCGGGGGGTGGGTCGGCGCGCAGCTGAAGCTTTGCTGCGTCGGGAAACGGCTGCGCAAGCGGCCGTTTCGTCATCGCAATCGCGCGCCCTACACCCGTCGCTCGCTCCTGACTTCGCGCTGCAGATCACCGTTGATGAAGGCGTAGCAGTCGACGCGGATCGCCTGCGGGTGGGGTCGCCGAGCATCGGCGCGGTGGATCGTGGCGCCGTCGCGGGCGCAGGCGGGTTGAGCACGTTCGGGACACAGAAACTTTCTCGCACGCGACTAAAGATCGGCGGGAAACCTGCCGTAGATTAGCCATCACCGTCGCCTGCAGCCACGATCTCGCGCGTGCTTCGGCCGAGTTTCCGATGGCGGGTAGCGTTGCGGGCCCGGGTTTGCCGCCCCCACGGCCGGACACCGCGATCAGCGACTCCAGCAATTGTCACGGACACACCAATGAATTCCACCCTGCGCACACCTCCCCCGGACTTCATCCCCAACGACAGCGAGCAACCCTGCAGCGGCTGCGCAAACAGCGAAAAGCTCGGCTTCCGGTTCAACTACGCCTACCAGCCGATCGTCGATCTCGACACGCGCACGATCTACGCACACGAAGCACTGATTCGCGGCCCCGACGGCGAGCCGGCGAACACCGTGCTGTCGCGCGTGAACGAGACGAACCGATACCGCTTCGATCAGGCGTGCCGGGTCAAGGCGATCAAGACCGCGGCCCAGCTCGAGATGCAGTCGATGCTCTCGATCAACTTCATACCCAACGCGATTTACCGCCCGGAGGTGTGCATCCGCGCGACGCTCGAAGCGGCACGTACCCACGGCTTCCCGATCGAGCGC
This sequence comes from Burkholderiales bacterium, assembly GCA_014379045.1. GTDB lineage: Bacteria > Pseudomonadota > Gammaproteobacteria > Burkholderiales > CAIKXV01 > CAIKXV01. Next base: position 7,771 of record JACMMK010000155.1, on the reverse strand, counting down.
ATCATCTTCGAGACCGTCGAGGGCGAGCGGATCGATGACGGCAAGTGGCTCGCCGAGGTGTTGCGCGAGTACAAACGTATCGGCTTCCTGACCGCGATCGACGATTTCGGCGCCGGTTTCGCCGGTTTGAATCTGCTCGCCGACTTCCAGCCCGATATCGTCAAGCTCGACATGGGCCTGGTGCGCGATATCGACCAGCGGACCGCGCGCCAGGCGATCACCCGGGGCGTCGTGAGAATCTGCGAAGAGCTGAAGATCAGCATCATCGCCGAAGGGGTGGAAACCGCCGACGAGGCGGCTTGCCTGCATGCGATGGGCGTGTCGTTGATGCAGGGTTACCTGTTCAGCCGGCCCCTGTTCCAGACCTGCGGTAACGCCGAGACGATGAATTGGCCCGCCGGCGTCAAGGCGCGCGCACCGGTGCTCGCTCAGGTGCAGGTTTCGCCGCGCCAGGCCTACGGGCGCCGCTGAGGCAGCGTCGAATCCACCCGCGCCGGTGATTCGGCGCGCGTGCCCCCGGGCTGCGCAACGGACGTGCCACGGCGCGACGGGCTTGCAACGAGCGTGCAGACAGCTATTCCGCGCGAATACCCGCGCTGCGGATCACCTTGCCGAAGGCATCGGACTCCGCACGGATTGCCTGCGCATACTGGTCGGGCGTGTCGCCGACGATCGCGTAGCCCAACTGATCGAAGCGCGCGCGTACGTCGGGCATCTTCAGCGCAGCGACCGACGCCGCCTGAATCCGATTGACGACCTCGCGCGGCGTGCCTGCAGGCACGACGAAGCCGTAGCGTCCGTCGATCGCCGGCATCTTGATGCCCTGCTCGGCCACCGTCGAGACGCCGGGTGCAGCGCTGCTTCGGCGCGTACCGGCGATCGCCACCAGTTTGGCGCGACCCGAATCGAGATGCGGCTGCACCGGGGTCAGGTCGGCAAACATCATGTCGATCTCGCCGGTGGCGACCCCGGTCAGCGCAGGCGCCGTTCCCTTGTACGGCACATGCAACAGCGTCGCACCGATCGCGTCGGCGAACAGCTCGGCAGCGATGTGCGAGATCGATCCCGAGCCCGATGACCCGAACGACAGACGCCCGGATTTCGAGCGGGCGATCTTGACGAGTTCAGCCATGTTGGTCGCCGGCACCCGCGAGTTGACTGTCACGACATAGGGTGTCAGCACCAGCGTGACGACCGCCTGCACGTCCTTCAACGGATCGTAGGACAGCTTGCCGTACAGATGCTGCGCGATCGACAGCGCACTCTGGCTGCCTGAACCGATCGTGTAGCCGTCGGCCGGGGCGCGCACCATCGCGTCGATGCCGAGGGTGCCACCGGCGCCGCCGCGGTTCTCGTAGATCACCGGCTGACCCCACTGTTCGGACATCTTCTGGCCGACCGTGCGCGAGATGATGTCGGATTGCCCACCCGGTGCGAACGGCACGATGATGCGCACCGGCTTCATCGGGAAGGTCGCCGCGCTGGGTTGCGCGTGCAGTGCGGACACCTGGACGACCGTACCGATCGCGAATACGGCGAGCGTGACGATGCGCAGGGCGCGCGTCGACGCAGAACGAGCAGGACTCGAAAGGGTGCAGCGATGAAACATGCGAGGGAGCTCCTGATGACCGGCGCCGGGCGCCGTGGATTTGTCCGTAGAATGTAGGTGTTTCGCGTTCGTCTTCGAAGAGCAAGTTCCCTGCCAACCACCCAGGAGCCCCGGATGAAACTCGTGCCCAAGGAAATGGAATCCGCCCGCGACAGCTCGAGTCTGCTGCGCGAGAAGCTGTCGATGATCGCCGCCGAGAACAAGGGCAAGCCGCAGGCGTTCAAGATGCGCACGCCGTTGCTGAAGCAGGGACGCGCCAACATCCCCGTCGCCGCCACCGAAGACCTGACCGTGATGGTGAAGGTATACGCCTCGGGCGGGGAAAACGGGTTGCATGCGCATCCGACCGAGGATCACACGTTCGTGATCCTGCAGGGCGCGGCGACGTTCTACGACGCCGAAGGTGAAATGGCGACGTTGCAGACGAACGAGGGCATCCTGGTGCCGAAGGGTTCGCTCTACCGCTTCCATTCGGTCGAAACCGAAGGGCCGCTGGTGATGTTGCGTGTCGGCACGCCGAACTACGCGCTGCAGGGGAAGGCCAGCACGCGCGTCAATCCGAACGGCGAGTACATGCAGGGCGACTCCAAAGAGAACAAGACGGTCGAGCTGAAGGTGCTCGAGGACGCGTTCTACGGCTGAGCGTCGCGTGTGAAATGCGGCGATTCGCGCGGTCACCGAGGCTTCGCGGCGCGATCCCTCGGCAGCCCTGACTTACGGAGCAAGCTTCAGCGCTTCATCGGCAGCGCCGACACTTTCGCCGTCTCGGTCGACCACAACGCCGCGAGCAGCGCCTTCGCCTTCGCTTCGCCCAGCACTGGCGTCGACAGCTCCATGAACTTCGCGTTCACTTCGTCGTCGGTCAGCAACTGCTCGGGGTCGCCCTTGCGATACGGCTGGAAGAATTCGAGCTGGCGTCCGTCGGTCAACACGATCTTGACCCTTGATGCGCGCTGCTTCGGATAGCCGGCAGTCAGCACCGGGTCTTCGACGAGTTCGATCCGGGTCATCAGATCCTTCACCCGCGCGTCGTTCAGGCGCTCGGGCGTGTAGGCGTTCAAGCGCACGCTGCCGTGCACCAGCGCACTCGCGACGGTGAACTTGAGCGAAAAGCGCCCTTCGAACGCAGACGACACATTGTCGCGCCCGCAGATCTCGATCCCCTGACCGTAGGTTTCGAGCCGCACCGACGCAATCTGTTCGGCGGCGAAGCCGTGCTGCTGCTGCAGCACCAGGGCGCCGTCGATCGACGCGAACGTGTGTCCGCACGACCCGTGGTTCTTGAACGTGATCTCGGTGATGTTGTAGCGCTCGCCGAGACCATCGGTCGCCTTCGACCAGTCGGGGTTCTCGCTCATCGCGGCGCCGAAGCCGAGTTCGCCCTCGAGCATGTCGGGGACACCGGTGAGGCCGTGCTTCGCGGCGAGCGCCGACATCACGCCGACGTCGGCGGCATGCGCGGCGTGCATCGGTTTGGTCATCGCCTCGGAGCGGAACGCCTGCTGCAGCCCCGCCATGTGTGTCGTCACGCTCGCGAGCGCGTGGACGAACTGTTCACGGTTCAGTTTGAGGATCGTCGCGGCCGCGGCGGCGGCACCGATGCAGCCGATCGTCGCGGTGGTGTGCCAATAGACGTAGTGGGACGGCATCACCGCCTCGCACACGCGGGTAGAGATTTCGTAGCCGACGATCACGCCGCGCAGGAAATCTTCCCCGCTCGCATCGACCGACTGCGCGACGGCGAGCGCCGCGCTGATCGTCGGGGAACCAGGGTGATAGCCGCCGGCGCGATAGATGTCGTCGAACTCGACCGTATGCGAGCCCGCGCCCATGATCAGCGCCGCCGTGCGGCTGGGCGCGTTGCGTCCGTACACCGGCAGCGTCGCCCGGCCATGGTCGAGTTCGTCGGCGAGCGCCTCGATCAGCACCGTTGCCGGCGCGCACTGCATGCCCGGCAACAGCGACGCCGACCAGTCGATCACGCAGCGCTTCGCGTGATGCCAGACTTCGTCGGGCAGGCGGGACGTCTGTTCGTGGATCGCGTAGTCGGCCAGGCGTTCGAGCAGCATCGCAGTCTCCTCCGGTCAGCGGCACAAGGCATCATGGTAGCACCGCGCAGGCCGTCAACGTGGCGACCGCCGATCGCTTCCGCACGCGATGTCATACACTGCGCGCGCAGGCAAAGCGCCATAGATTACGACGCACGCGCATGCGAAACGCTTCAGGAGGATCCATGAAACGAACCGTCGCGGTAGCGCTCGCGGTGCTGGGCGCGTTTGGCGCGTCGGCTGCCGGCGCGCAGACCTGGCCGACCAAACCTGTGCGGCTGATCGTCAGCTTCGCCCCGGGCGGCGCCAACGACATTCTGGGCCGCGCCTTGGCCATCCCGCTCGCCGATCACCTCGGCCAACAGGTCGTGATCGAGAACCGTGCCGGCGCCGGCGGCGCGGTCGGCACCGAGTTCGTCGCGAAGGCAGCGCCCGACGGCTATACGCTGCTGCTCGGAACCTCGTCGGCGTTCGCGATCATTCCGCACCTGTCGATGCCGAACTATGATCCAGTGAAGGACTTCGCACCGATCGCGCCGTTCGCGACGCTGAACTACGTCGTGCTCGCGCATCCGTCGGTGCCGGTGAAGTCGGTCAAGGAACTGATCGCGCTGGCGAAGAAGGCGCCGGGCCGCCTCAACTTCGCATCCTCGGGCAATGGTTCGGCGCCGCATCTCGCGGTCGAGCTGTTCAATGCGCAGGCGGGTATCGAGCTCACGCACGTGCCGTACAAGGGTGGCGCGCCCGCGTTGACGGCGCTGATGGGCGGCGAGGTCGATCTGATGTTCGACACCTTCATCACGACGCTTCCGCACGCGAAGAGCGGTCGCGTGAAACCACTCGCCGTCACCTCGGCCCGACGCGCGAACGCGTTCCCCGATCTGCCGACGGTCAGCGAGTCGGGGCTGCCCGGCTACGAGGCCGGCAACTGGTTCGCGCTGTTCGCGCCCGCCGGGACGCCGCAACCGGTGATCGACCGACTCGTTCAGGCGACCGCCAAAGCCACGGCCTCCGCCGCGTTTCGCGAGCGGATGTCGGCGCAGGGGGCCGAGCCCATGACCGGCACCCCGGAGACGCTTGCTGCGCTGATCCGGAACGAATCGGCCCGGTTTGCCCGATTGATCAAGAACGCCGGCATCCGTGCCGATTGATTCGGCCGGTACACGAGTTCGATCCGTCGTCCTCGCCGCGTCTTCCGATGGTTCGGATCGTTCCAATCGGTGACGATCCGTGGCCCCTCGACTCTCCAGACCAGGAGTACTCATGCACGCGCTTCGCGATCAGACCGTCTACCCCCTCGCTGTCGTTGCAATCGCGGCATTGACGGTTGCGCGACCTGGTTCGCGGTCCGGCATTTCACGCTCGTTCGCGCGCGCCGGGTTTGCTTCGCTCGCGCTGGCCACGTGGTGGGTCGCCGCATCGACCTTGGCGCTCGCACAGGCCTACCCGGCCAAACCGATCCGCCTGATCGTCGGCTTCGCGCCGGGCGGCAACGTCGACAACACCGCGCGCGCGCTCGGCCCGGCCATCACCGACTCGCAGGGCCAGCCGGTGCTGATCGAGAATCGCGCGGGCGCCGGCGGCAGTGTCGGCGCCGAGTTCGTCGCACGTGCGCCCGGCGACGGCTACACGTTGCTGATGGGATCGAGTTCGCTTGCGGTCAACGTCACGCTGTACACGAACCTGAGCTTCGACGCGACCAAGGATCTGATCGCGGTCGCCCCAGTGTCGCTGGTGCCGATCGTGCTGACCGTCCACCCGAGCGTGCCGGCGAAGAACGCGAAGGAGTATGTCGCGATCGCGAAGCAGCGCAAGGGACGCATCACCTACGCCTCAGCGGGCACCGGCACGTCCAATCATCTGACCGGTGAACTGATGCGTTCGGTGACCGGCATCGACATCATCCATGTGCCGTACAAGGGCAGCGGTGCCGCGCTCGGCGACCTGATCGGTGGACAGGTCGACAGCATGTTCGACCAGTTGAATTCGTCGCTGCCGTTCATCCGCGCGGGCAAGATTCGCGTCATCGCCGTGACCAGCGCCAAGCGTTCGAGCCTGCTGCCCGACGTGCAGACGCTCGCCGAACAGGGGATCGCCGGCGTCGATGCGAGTACTTTTCTGGGCGTGTTCGCCCCGGGCACGACGCCGCGCGATATCGTGACCCGGTTGAACGGAGCGGTCCAGAAGACGACACGCTCGGCGGCGTTTCGGGAGAAGCTCAACGCGTTCGGCGCCGATGCGCTCGAAGGCTCGCCCGAGGAATTCAGCAGGATGTTTCGCGATGAAGTCGTCAAGTGGGGAAAGATCGTCAAGGCCTCCGGCGCGAAGGCCGAGTGATGCGCGTGGCGGTTTAGAATAGCGGTCGACCACAGCTCGAGGAGCCTTTCGATGCGCAATCTCCTTCGCACCCGCACCGGCCAGATCGGCGTGCCCTGCATCCTGATGCGCGGCGGCACCTCGAAAGGCCCGTTCTTCCTCGCCGACGACCTGCCGTCCGAGCCGAAGGCGCGCGAGCGCGTGCTGCTCGCCGCGATGGGCTCACCCGATACGCGCCAGATCAACGGCATCGGCGGGGCCGACACGCTGACCAGCAAGATCGCGATCATCTCGAAGTCGAAGCATCCGAACGCAGAGATCGACTATCTGTTCGGCCAGTGCTCAATCGACAAGGCGCTCGTCGACTTCAGCCCCAACTGCGGCAACATGCTCGCCGCGGTCGGGCCGTACGCGATCGAGACCGGGCTCGTCCCGGCGCAAAGCCCGGTCACCAAGGTACGCATCCACAACGTCAACACCGGTGCGGTGATCACGGCGACCGTGCAGACCCCCGACGGCATCGTGAACTACGACGGCGAGGCATCGATCCACGGTGTGCCGGGCAGCTCAGCGCCGGTGTATCTCGAGTTCTCGAACATCGTCGGCGGCAAGACCGGCAAGCTGTTCCCCACCGGCCATGCGCTCGACGTGATCGACGGCGTCGAAGTCACGTGCATCGACGTCGCGATGCCGATGGTGCTGATGCGCGCCGAGGCGCTCGGCAAGACCGGCTACGAGAGCAAGCCCGAGCTCGATGCCGACAAGGCGATGATCGCGCGCTTCGAGGCGATCCGGCGCAAGGCCGGCGCGCTGATGGGCCTGGGCGATGTCTCCGAGAAGGTGGTGCCCAAGGTCGGGCTGCTGGCCGCGCCGCGCGGGCTGGCGCCTGCCGGCGGGGCGGCGATCACGTCGCGCTATTTCGTGCCGTGGAACTGCCATGCCGCGCACGCGGTCACCGGCGCCCTGTGTGTCGGCTCGGCGATCATGCTGCCCGGGACGGTGGCCTCGCAAGTGGTCGCCTCCCCGGACGGCCCGTTCGCCGACATCGTGATCGAACACCCGACCGGGTCGATGGGGGTGGCGATCGAGACGACCGGCGAAGGCGCGGCGAAGACGATCAACGGCGGCAGTTTCCTGCGCACCGCGCGCCTGCTGTTTGCAGGCGAGGTGTTCGTGCCGGCGGCGGCATGGGGGGATGCGCGGCTGGAGAAAGCCGCCTAGGCCCCGTGCACTTGCGTGTCCGAGCCGGGTATTCAGCGCAACTCGCAGGCGCCTTCGGTTCACCCCGGGCCAGGCTCGCCTGGTTGGGTAGATGCTGCCAGCGCCAGCATGCGATCGAGCATCAGCGCAACCTCGGCCGTGCTCTCGAGGAAGTACCGCGCGCGGGACGCATCACGACCGCCGCGGCCAACGCGCACAGTCAGCCAGTGCAGCGGTGCTCTCGTGAACACCGGCTCGTCGTTGACATCGTCGCCGACGAACACCGCGGCACCGGCCCGGGTATGGGCCACCAGTCGCTCCACCACGACCGCCTTGTCGGGCGCATCGGCCGCCACCACGTTCTCCACGCACTTGCCGCCGAACGCATGCAGCGTCTCGGGAAGCGGGCGCAACACCTCGCCGATCGCGCGCCGCGCCCGGTCGCGATCGCGCGCGAGCCGGTAATGCAGTGCGATCGAATAGCGCTTGTCTTCGATGTCGACACCGGCGGCGGCCAGCTCCGCCCGCAGCGCCGCGATCCGGGTGCGCACCTGGTCGAGTGCGCGCTCGGTGCGCGCGGCCTGCGCCGCGTCGGAGG
>JACMMK010000015.1 GCA_014379045.1 Burkholderiales bacterium | reverse complement strand
CGCACCGCGCGCGGCGCCGCTTCGGCCAGAACTTCCTGGTCGATCGGCACGTGATCGAGGCGATCGTGCGTGCGATCGATCCGCGCGCGGGCGACGCGCTGGTCGAGATCGGACCGGGGATGGGTGCGCTAACCGGGTTGCTCGCCGAGCATGTACGTCCGCTGCACGTGATCGAGCTCGACCGCGATCTGGCGCGCAGCCTCGCGCAGCGTCTGCCCTCGGCCACGCTGATCGTGCACGAAGCCGACGTGCTCGAATTCGATTTCACCATGCTGCCCGCACCGCTGCGGGTGGTTGGCAATCTCCCCTACAATATCTCGAGCCCGATCCTGTTCCGGCTGTTCGATCTGGCAGAACGTCTGCTCGATGCGCATGTGATGCTGCAGCGTGAAGTCGTCGAGCGGATCGTCGCCGCGCCCGATTCCGCGGCGTACGGGCGTCTGTCGGTGATGCTGCAGTACCGCTTCGAAGTCGAGACCGTACTCGACGTCGGCGCGCACGCGTTCAGGCCGGCGCCCAAGGTCGAGTCGAACGTGATCCGACTGGTGCCGCGGGCGCGCGCGCAGCTCGGCGCGCGCAATGTCGATATGCTTTCACATGTGGTGCAGGCCGCGTTCGGTCAACGCAGGAAGATGCTGCGCAACACATTGCGATCCTACTTCGACGCCGACCAGCTGGCTGCGCTGGGGGTCGATCCGCGCGCACGGGCCGAGGAGCTCGATGTCGATGCGTTCGTGCGTCTGGCCAATGCCGCCACGGGTGCGTGACACGCGCCGGGTGAGCGCACCGGGGTCGGTTCGACCCGCGCATCAAGGCCCGATCTCGTTGTCTACGCGTGCGTAGCGCGCGATCCCCGGTCGCGCGCGCGCTGCACGATGCGTGCTGGTGCCCGCTATAGCGCGTGCCTGCTACACGCGACGTTCGATGAACTCGATCTTGTAGCCGTCGGGGTCTTCGATGAACGCGATCACGGTGGTGCCGTGCTTCATCGGACCGGCCTCTCGGGTGACCTTGCCGCCGAGGCGGCGCGCGCGCTCGCACGCCTCGGCGGCATTGTCCACCTCGACCGCGACATGGCCGTAGGCGGTACCGAGCTCGTAACGATCGGTATCCCAGTTGAAGGTGAGTTCGAGCACCGCGTGCTCGCCTTCATCGCCGTAGCCGACAAACACGTTGGTGAAGCGGCCTTCGGGATAGTCTTTTCGCCGCAGCAGCGTCATGCCGAGCACATCCGTGTAGAACGCGATCGACCGATCGAGATTGCCGACCCGCAGCATCGTGTGCATCAGTCGCATCTCAGATCTCCACCATCTCGAAATCTTCCTTGCGTGCGCCGCACTCCGGGCATGTCCAGTTCGGCGGCACGTCTTCCCAGCGCGTGCCGGCTGCAATACCTTCCTCGGGCGAACCGGCTTCCTCATCGTAGATCCAGCCGCAGACCAGACACATCCACGACTTGAACGATGTTTCGACTTCTGACTGGGCGGACATGGATTCGAATGCCTCGTTGACGAGACGACCCGGGCCACAATCCGGGTCGACATTTCTGTGAGCGACTACAATGCGCGCTTGCACGACAGGTTCGCCTGGCGAGTGTAACCGAAGGCTCAAAAACCAATGACGGACGCAGCGCCTGAAACCCCTCCGATCGTGCTCGTTTTCGCTGCCAACGACCCCAGTGGGGGCGCTGGCATGCAGGCCGACGTTCTGACTTTGTCCAGCATGGGTTGTCACGCGTTGCCGGTGATCACCGCGATCACGGTGCAGGACACGCGCGGCGTCGAAGACATCATGCCGATCGACGCCGACTGGGTCGCCGATCAGGCGCGCTGCGTTCTGGAAGACATGCCGGTCAGCGCGTTCAAGCTCGGCGTGCTCGGCAGCATCGAGACCATTGCCGCGATCGCCGAAGTCGTCGCCGATTATCCGAACGTGCCGTTGATTCTCGATCCGGTGCTCGCTTCGGGGCGCGGCGATACGTTCGCCAATGACGAGATGATCGCCGCCATCCGCGACCTGCTGCTGCCGCAGACGACGATCATCACACCGAACAGCTTCGAGGCACGCCGGCTCGCGGCCGATGAAGCCGAGGATGAAGACCTGGATCTGGGCAAGTGCGCGAAGCGACTGCTCGCCGCGGGATGCGAGTACGTGCTGATCACCGGCACCCACGAGAACACCGTGCAGGTCGTCACTCGACTGTACGGCGAGCAGGGCGAGATGCGCAGCGACAACTGGCAGCGTCTGCCCGGTGTCTATCACGGCTCGGGCTGCACCCTCGCCTCCGCACTCGCCGCGACGTTGGCCAACGGGCTGCCGGTCGAAGAAGCGGTGCGCGATGCACAGGAATACACGTGGCAGACATTGAAGTTCGGCTTTCGCCCGGGAATGGGACAGTTCGTTCCCGATCGTCTGTTCTGGGCGCGCGAGCTCGACGAAGACAAACCCGATGAGGCGAACGCCGATTCGGCAGACGGGTCGGCTGCCGGGCGCAATGCCGAGGTCGAACCCGAGCCCGATGGGGGCGAATCCGCGAAAGCCGCAGGCGCCAGCGCCGCGGCCGGCGG
>JACMMK010000154.1 GCA_014379045.1 Burkholderiales bacterium | reverse complement strand
GCATCGGCGCGCGATGCCGACGAGGCGGTGCACGCCGCGCACGCGCTGGGTCTGCCGGTTGCAGTCAAGATCGAGTCGCCGGACATCCTGCACAAGACCGAAGCCGATGGCGTGCGCTTGAACCTTCGCGATGCCGACGCGGTGCGCGCCGCGACGATCGAGGTGCTGCGCCACGCGCGCACCTACGACGCGCGGGCGCGGATCGACGGCGTCATCGTGCAGAAGATGGCCACGGGGCAGGTCGAGTTCGTCCTCGGGCTCAAGCACGACCCGTCGTTCGGCCCCGTCTTGATGGCCGGGTTCGGCGGCATCCTGATCGAAGTAATGAAGGACGTCGCGTTCCGGCGCTGCCCGGTGACGCCGCAGGAAGCGCTCGTGCTGCTCGGCGAGTTGCGCGGCGTGGCGTTACTCGACGGGGTGCGCGGCAAGCCACCGGTCGCACGCGCGGCACTGATCGAGCTGATCTGCGCGGTGTCGCGCTTCGGTGCCGCCGCGGGCGCGCGCCTCGACGAACTGGACCTGAACCCGGTATTGCTGTCGACCGAGACGGCCGTCGCCGTCGACTGCGTGATGGTGCTGCGCTGAGCGCGGGATCGTGTCCGCCTCGACGCGCGTAGCACACCGTATGACCCCTGAACGCACGCAGCTGGTGGTCGCCTCGATGCTCGCCCTCGTGTTCGCCCTGGCGAGCGCATTGGTGGTGCTGATCGCCTATCTGATCGCAGAGCTGTATCTTGCGAACAAGGGATGGCTCGTCGCCATGCCCGACGGGCGCGAACTCGCGCATGTACGCATGCGCGATCTGCTGTTGCTGATCGGCGTGCCGACCCTGGCCGTGATCGGGTTCGCGATCGGCTGGTTCAGTCATGCACGGACCGTGCGCGCAACCCGAGCCGACGGTTCGCCGCACGAACCGAGATAACAGGTAAACGGAGGACCCGATGGCCCAGACCGCTTCGCTGATCGCCGAACGCATGAATCGCATCAAGCCCAGTCCGAGCTCGGCTGCGTCGGCCCGGGTGCGTGAGCTTCAGGCACAGGGGCGCGACATCGTCGGCCTCACGACCGGCGAGCCCGACTTCCCGACGCCCGATCACATCAAGCAGGCAGCGATCCGCGCCCTCGAGACCGATCAGACGCGCTACACGAATCCCGATGGCACCGTCGAACTGAAGACCGCGGTGCAGGGCAAGTTCAAGCGCGAGAACGGTCTCGACTACGCGCTCGATCAGATCATCGTCTCTGCCGGCTCGAAGCAGTCGCTGTTCAACGCGCTGCTGGCGACGATCGAGGACGGCGACGAGGTGATCATTCCCGCACCGTTCTGGGTCTCGTACATCGACATGGTGCTGCTCGCCGGCGGCCGGCCGGTGGTGCTGTCGTGCCTCGAGGAACACGGCTTCAAGCTGCAGGCCGAGCAACTCGAACGCGCGCTGACGCCGCGTACCAAATGGGTGATGTTCTGTTCGCCGAACAATCCGAGCGGGGCGACCTACACCGCGACCGAGATGAAGGAACTCGCGCGCGTGCTGTTGCCGCATCCGAAGATCCACGTGATCTCGGACGACATCTACGAGCATCTGATCTACGACGGACGCACGTTCGCGACGATGGCGCAGGTCGAGCCGGCTCTTTACGAGCGCACGCTGACGGTGAACGGCGTGTCGAAGGCGTACTCGATGACCGGCTGGCGTCTGGGCTACGCCGGCGGCCCGCGCGAGTTGATCCGGAACATGGCCAAGCTGCAATCGCAGAGCACGACGAATCCGAGTTCGATCAGCCAGTTCGCGGCAATCGCCGCGCTCGACGGTCCGCAGGAGTTCATCGCCGAGCGCTGTCGCGCGTTCCAGCACCGGCGCGACGTGGTGGTCGGACTTCTCAACCGGATTCCGGGGATCAGCTGCCGCACGCCGGAGGGCGCCTTCTACGTGTTTCCTTCGTGCGCCGGGCTGATGGGCAGGCGCACGCCGGCGGGCGACACGCTCAAGAACGATCGTGACGTGATCCTCTATTTCCTCGATGAGGCCGGGGTCGGCGTGCTTCAGGGCGACGTGTACGGCATGTCACCGTACTTCCGAATCTCGACTGCGTCGGATCTGCCGATGCTGGAGGAAGGCTGTCGCCGGATCGCGCTTGCGGTGGACCGCCTCAGCAGCTAGCTGGAGCCGCTATCGTCGTTCGCCGGCAGGCCGATGGCCGCGCGCGTCGAGGTCGTCGGCAGACCGCGGCGCCGCGCGTCCCGGATATCGTCCGTAACGACGGTCCGGATCCTTTTTTCACTACACTCGCGGCCTTCGTTGCGCGTTGAGCGACCCACTGCAATGCTCTCCCACTGCCTCGGTATCGACCACGTCGTCATCAACACTCGCGATCGCATCGACGACGCGGTCGACGCCTATGCGCGCCTGGGATTTCGGCTGACCTCGCGCGGGCATCACGACAGCGGCTCGGTCAATCATCTGATGATGTTCGGACCGGATTATCTTGAACTCATCGGCGTGCCACCCGAACACGCCGGGCGTCGACCGGAACTGTCCGGCAGTGCATGCGGGCTGAACGCGATTGCCTTCGCTACCGACAGCGCGGCCGGCGCGCATGCCGCATTGAGCCATGCCAGGTTCGAACCCTTGGCGCCGGTCGCACTGTCACGACCGGTCGCCACTGCGGACGGTGTACGCGAGGCGAGGTTCGAACTGGTCCGTCTGCCGTCGACGCTCATCGACTGGGGCCGTCTGTTCGTCTGCGAGCACCTGACCCGCGACCTGGTCTGGCGCGACGGCATGCGCAGCCACCCGAACTCGGTGCGCGAAATCACCCGGGTCGTGGTGACGGTGCCCGATCCTTCGGCCGACGCGGCGCGGCTCGCGCCGTTGTTCGCCGAGGCGTCGATGCGACCCGGCGCCGCGCGTGCCGAGTTGTCGATCGGGCATAGCCGGATCGACCTCGTGACGCCCGAGGCGCTCAACCGCCGCTACGGCGACTTTGCCACCGCCGCCAACGGACGGACGTCGTTCATGGCCGCGCTCGAACTGCGCTGCGCGAGCCTGGACGCGGCACGCATCGCACTGCGCGCCCTCCCGGCACGCGATGTGCATGACCAGGGCAATCGTCTGATCGTGGCCGCGCGCCGGGGCTTCGAGACGACGCTCGAATTCATCGAATGATCCGCCGACCTGCCCGTAGTTGGAAAACCATGACATGTCTGAACCGTACAACCTCGGCGCCCTGATCGACCGCGCGCGGGTCCGGGCCGAGGCCGCCGAACGGACCGCGCTGATCGAACCCGCGCTCCGCCCCGCGCGCG
>JACMMK010000153.1 GCA_014379045.1 Burkholderiales bacterium | reverse complement strand
TCGCCTGCGCCGCGCACTGCAGGCTCACGGCGGAAACGCCGAGGGCCACGGCGATGCGCAGCCGGTTGCGCCGCGCCCGCCGATGACGGCTCGCGCTGGGTGCCTGATTCGTCGCTTCGGTCAGTCTGTTCATGTTTCCTCCTCGGGATGGGTTCATGTTCCGGTCGGTCGTATCGGCGCCGGCCTTGTTGGAGCTGCGCGCCGGCAGCGGTCGACGATGCGTGAAGCGTCAGCGCGCCGATCCGGCGCCGCCATCGACGCTGATCATCGTGCCGGACACATACGACGCCCGCGCCGAGGCGAGGAACACCGCGACGTCGGCGACTTCGTCGACACGCGCGAGACGTCCGAGCGGCATGTCGGCGGTCAACTCGCGCCAGCGCGCCTCGTCGCCGAACTTCGCCTGCGCGCGCGCCTTCCAGCGCACGACCTGGCGTTGGGTCTCGGTCGCCCCCGGGTTGATCGCCACCACGCGCACGCCGTGATCGAGGCTGCCGGTGCCGAGCGCCTGCGTGAACGAGAGCAGCGCTGCGTTGCCCGGCGCACCGGCGATGTTCTTCGGCGACGGATGCATCGGCGACACGCCGACGATATTGACGATCACGCCGCTCCCCCGCGCCGCCATCGCGCGATACACCTCGCGCGTGAGATTGATGTAGCCGAATACTTTCAGGTCCCACGCGGTGCGCCAGCGCGCCTCGTCGATCTCGTCGAGCGTGCCCTGCGGCACGCTGCCGGCATTGTTCACGAGGATGTCGACCGGATCGCAGGCGGCTGCGAGTGCGCGCACGGTCTCGCCTGCGCCAAGATCGGTCGAATGCGTCGTGACCGACGCCGCGCCCTGCGCGCGCACCGATTCCGCGGCCTGGGCAAGCGCCATCGGATCGCGCGCGGCGAGCGCGAGATGGCAGCCTTCGGCCGCGAACGCCTGGGCGATCCCGAGTCCGATGCCCTGCGAGGCGCCGGTGACCAGTACGCGTTTACCGGAAAGTCGAAGGTCCACGAATGCGCTCCAATAGAATGAACAGGTCAGCGGAACAAACGCGCGGCGTCAGGCCGACGCTTGCGCCAAGGCACCGCTCGCTGTCTTCAGCACGCCCGCGGCGACGAGCTGCGCGATGCGCTGCGCATCCCACTGCAGCACCTCGGCGAGTACGGCGGCGCTGTGCTCGCCGAGCGTCGGTGGATACGCGTCGAGCGCGCGCGGCTGATCGGCGAACCTGATCGGGTTGCCGGCGACCGCGATGCGATGACCGCGCCCGTCGTCGAGCGGCAGCACCATCTGTCGATGCGCCACCTGCGGGTCGGCGAGCGCTTTGTCGAGCGTGTTGACCCTGCCGACGGGAATGCCCCGGGCGCGGAAACGTTCCACCCAGTGCGCCGCAGGGTGTGCGAGAAACGCGCGATCGAGTGCCGGAATGAGCACGTCCCGGTTCGCATGCCGGTCGCCGTTGGTCTTGAACCGTGCGTCGTCGAGCAGCGGCGCGACCCCGAGTTCCGCGGCCATGTCTTCCCACATGCGATCGGTGTTGGCGCAGACCACGACGTTCACACCGTCGCCG
This sequence comes from Burkholderiales bacterium, assembly GCA_014379045.1. Taxonomy (GTDB): domain Bacteria; phylum Pseudomonadota; class Gammaproteobacteria; order Burkholderiales; family CAIKXV01; genus CAIKXV01. The sequence goes on along the minus strand of JACMMK010000153.1, from coordinate 1,034 downwards.
GCGACGAACGTGCGATAGGTCGCGAACGAATCGTGCGCGCGGCCCTGCGTGCCCGGCACCACGCCCGCGATCAGGTGATACGCCGCCTGATAAGTCAGCATGGAGACCTGGCAGTCGAGCATCGAGATGTCGATCTGCTTGCCTTTGTTCGTCCGCGTGCGCTCGACCAGCGCCGCCTGGATCGCGATCACCGCGAACATGCCCGCGGCGAGATCTCCGAGCGGGACGCCGGAGCGCACCGGCAGGCCGCCGGTCTCTCCGGTCAGGCTCATGCCCCCCGAGAGCGCCTGGACGATCATGTCGTAGGCGGGCAGTTCGCGGTACGGGCCGTCCTGCCCGAAACCGGAGATGCTGCACCAGATCAACGCCGGATGCATCGCCACGAGTTGCGCGTAGTCGAGGCCCAGCTTGGCCGCAACGCCCGGGCGGAAGTTCTCGATCAGTACATCACTGCGCAACGCGAGTTCGCGCACCACGTCCTTGCCCGCAGCGTGCTTCATGTCGACCGCCACGCTCTTCTTGTTGCGGTTGACGCTCAGGTAGTAGGCACTGTCCTGTCCGACGAAATGCGGAGGGATCGTGCGTGACGAATCACCGCCGTGGGGTTCGATCTTGATGACCTCGGCCCCGAGATCACCGAGGATCTGGGTCGCGTACGGACCGGATAGGAACTGGGTCAGGTCGAGCACACGCAGGCCCGCCAGCGGCGCGGCCCCCGACGTTGAACCGGGACGTTCGGCGGCGATCGTCGATGCAGCCATGTCGTATGCTCCTCAGGCGCTCTCGCGAGCGCGATAACCGAGACTTGCAGAGAGTTGATCCGCGAGACGCACCGCGCACGCGGAGATGGGTACCTCGCGCGCCGCGTCATAACGATGTTCGGGAATGGTGAAGCCGAGCGAACCCGTGACCCGGCCGCTGGCACCGAACACCGGAGCGAAGATCCCGACGGCGCCCGCAATGCGCTGGCCGAAGGTCAGCGCATACCCGCGCGTGCGAATCGCGGCGAGGCCCTGGGTCAGCGCGCGGCGTGC
>JACMMK010000152.1 GCA_014379045.1 Burkholderiales bacterium | reverse complement strand
GGTGACACCCGGCGTGCGGCCGGCGACGGCGGCGGCCGACGATCAGGCGCGTATCGCCACACCGGCCGAGGCGATCGCCGCGGGCGCGCATTACCTGGTGATCGGACGGCCGATCACGCAGGCGCGTGATCCGGTTGCCGCGCTGTCTTCGATCATCGATGAGATCGATCCCCGATGAGAATCACCGTGATCGGGACCGGCTATGTCGGTCTGGTAACCGGGGCGTGCTTCGCCGATCTGGGCAACGACGTCCTCTGTCTGGACATCGACGAGGCCAAGGTGGCGTTGCTGCGCGCCGGTGGCATCCCGATCCATGAGCCCGGCCTGTCGTCGGTCGTCGAACGCAATGCGCAGGCCGGTCGACTTCGCTTCACCACCGATGCCGCCGAGGCCGTCGCGCACGGCGTGGTGCAGTTCCTGGCGGTCGGCACGCCGCCGGGGGAAGACGGTTCCGCGGATCTGCAGTATGTGCTCGCCGCAGCGGCATCGATCGGCCGCCATCTAGATGGCTACCGCGTCATTGTCGACAAGTCGACCGTGCCGGTGGGCACCGCCGATCGCGTGCGCGCCACGATCGCGGCGGAGATCGCCGCGCGCGGTCTCGATCACCCGTTCAGCGTCGTCGCCAATCCGGAGTTCCTGAAGGAAGGGGCGGCGGTCGAGGATTTCATGCGGCCCGACCGCGTCGTGCTCGGCGTCGACGACGAGCGCGCGCTGCGCATCATGCGTGCGCTCTATGCGCCGGTCCAGCGCAACCACGAACGGATGATCGTGATGGACGTACGCTCCGCCGAGCTCACCAAGTACGCGGCCAACGCGATGCTCGCCACGCGCATCTCGTTCATGAACGAACTGGCGAACCTGGCCGAACGGCTCGGGGCCGACATCGAACAGGTGAGAAAGGGCATCGGGTCGGATCCGCGCATCGGCTACGACTTCCTTTATCCCGGGGCCGGGTTCGGGGGGTCGTGTTTTCCCAAGGATGTGCGTGCGCTTCGGCAGACAGCCAGTCAGTCAGGCATGGACATGGCAATCCTGAAGGCGGTGCACGAGGCGAACGAGCGCCAGAAGCAGGTTCTCGTCGAGAAGGTCGTCGGGCGTTTCGGTGCTTCGCTCGAAGGCCGCCGGTTCGCCGTATGGGGGCTCGCGTTCAAGCCCAACACCGACGACATGCGCGAGGCGCCGAGTCGCGTGGTGATCGAGGGGCTGCTCGCGCGGGGCGCATCGGTTGCGGCGTATGACCCGGTGGCACTCGAAGCCGCGCGCGCGATCTTCAGCGGTGAACCCCGGGTGACGCTGTGCGTGCAGGCGCTCGCCGCCCTGGAGGGCTGCGACGCGCTGCTGATCGTCACTGAATGGAAGGAATTCCGCAGCCCCGATTTCGAAGCGATTCGCGCGAGGTTGAAGCAGCCGGTCGTGTTCGACGGCCGCAACCTCTACGAACCGCAATTGCTTGCCGACGCCGGCATCGAGTACTTTCCGATCGGGCGCATGCAGCCGGCGGCAGGTTTGCACCCATGAAGCGCGGCACCGCACCGAACGGCGCACGCCGCAACGGCACCGCCGCGCCGCCGTTGCCGCCCCGCGCAGAGGTCGT
>JACMMK010000151.1 GCA_014379045.1 Burkholderiales bacterium | reverse complement strand
CGCGCTGGCCGGGGCGCTGACGCTCGCGATCGCAATGGCAATCGGGCGCTTCGCATTCACGCCGTTGCTGCCGATGATGCAGCTCGACGCGGGCCTGGTCCTCGGTACCGGCGCGCGCCTCGCCTCGGCCAACTACCTCGGTTATCTCGTCGGCTCGGTAACCGCGCTGTTGATCACCCGGGCAACCGACCGCTGGATTCGCGTCGGACTGATCGCCATTACGCTGACCACTGCCGCGATGGGGCTGACAGACGAAGTGTGGCTGTGGTTCATCCTGCGCTTCGTCACCGGCGTGGCAAGCGCCTGGGTGCTGATCTTCGCGTCGAGCTGGATGTTCAACCGCCTGGTCGAGGCGGGCAAGCCGCGCTGGGGGTCGTTCGTATTCACCGGCATCGGGGTCGGCATCGTCGCCACCGGCGGAGTGTGTCTCGCGCTGGTCGCGGCACAGGTCGGATCGCATGCGACCTGGCTCGCGCTCGGCCTGCTGTGCAGTCTCGCGACGGCCGCAGTGTGGCGGTGGTACCGCCCGCGTACCGAGGCGCGCGGCAGCGCGAGCGTGGACGCTCCGGTTCGGCTCACCAGGGCGTCACGGGGCCTGATCGTCGGCTATGCGCTGTTCGGGTTCGCGTACATCGTGCCGGCAACCTTCCTGCCGCTACTCGCGCGCGCGGCGCTCGAAGGCACCAACGCGCCCGGCTGGGTGTACGCAGCGTACTGGCCCCTGGTCGGTACGGCCGCTGCACTGTCGACCCTGGCCACGTTGCGCTTCGCGACGAGCGACGACCGGCAACTGCGGGCGGCCTATCTTGCGCAGGCGATCGGCGTCGCAGCCCCTGCGGCTTCGTCGCATCCATTCGCGCTGGTCGTTTCAGCGGTGCTCGTCGGCGGGACGTTCGTCCTGATCACGCTGACTTCACTGCGTGTCGCGCGCACGGTGGCGCCCGCACAGGCGACCCGGCTGTTCACGGTGATGACGATCTGGTTCGCGTTCGGCCAGATCGCCGGGCCCATGTTCGCCGAGCGGTTGGTCGCGCTGCACGGCGACTTCAGGTTGGCATTGGGGGTCGCGGCAGCGAGCCTGATGCTCGCGGCGGTGTTGACGCCGGTGGCGCCTGCCGAACGCAGATAGACCCGCATGCCACCGCGCTTGCGATCGGGCCTGCAGTTGGGACGAGTCGGCACGACGTCGTGACGACGCCGGGACGCGCGGGGGATGGCTCGCACACCGGCAAGCGCTCGCAGGTCTCGTAGCCAAGCGGTCGACCCGATCGGCGCGGCTGCGCGACCGGGCGAAAGCGCCGCGAACAGGCGTCGCAGACTCGTGTAATGTTCGCGACCGAGAACGATCCCACCGAGGAGCATGCCCGATGTCGACCCCGCCTCCGACCCACCCCCGCCCGCAGGTCATCGCGCTCGAAGAGCATTACTTCGACCCGGAACTGTCGAAGCTGTTCGACGGCTACGAGGCGCAGCCGAAGATGGGTCCGCGCCTGCTCGATCTCGACCACGAGCGCATCCGCCTGATGGACGAGGCGGGTGTCGATATCCAGGTGCTGTCGCACGCAGCGCCGGCGACGCATCGCCTCGATGGTGCGACCGCGGTGCCGATCGCACGGCGTGTCAACGACCGGTTGCGCGAGACCATCGCCCGCCATCCCAGCCGTTTCGCCGGCTTCGCCACCCTTCCGGCCGCCGATCCGCAGGCCGCGGCCGACGAGCTCGAGCGTGCCGTGGTCGAACTCGGCATGAAGGGCGCGATGGTGCACGGACTGACGCAGGGGCTGTTCATCGACGACAAGCGTTTCTGGCCGATCTTCGAGCGCGCGCAGGCGCTCGACGTGCCGATCTACATCCACCCGTCGCGGCCGAATCCCGTCGTGATCGACGCGTACTACAAGGATTACGTGAAGGAGTTTCCATCGATCACCAACGCGGGTTGGGGGTTCGGCGTGGAGACCGCGACGCAGGCAGTGCGATTGGTGCTGTCGCGCGTGTTCGAGACGTATCCGAAGCTCAAGATCATCTGCGGTCATCTGGGCGAAGGCCTGCCGTTCCTGCTCTGGCGCATCGACATGACGATGTCGCGCTCGGGCAACAGCCCGCTCTATTTCCGCGAGACCTTCCGCGAACACTTCTGGCTGACCACGAGCGGCAATTTCTCGCATTCGGCATTGCTGTGCACGGTGATGGAGATGGGGATCGACCGCATCCTCTTTGGCATCGACTACCCCTACGTCGAGAACGCACCGGGCACCGCATGGATGCAGGAGGTGCCGCTCTGCACCGAGGATCGCGAGAAGATCCTTAACGGGAACGCGAAGCGGCTGCTGCGGATGTAGTCGCAGCGGCGCTCAGGGCGCGCGCGGCACGGGGGGCGCGGCGGGCACCGGTGGTTCGATCGTGCCCACGTGCATCTCGAAGTGCCCACGCCGACGGTCGTCGAAGTAATGCCTCAACGTGTGGCGTACCGTGGCAAAGGCGATCTCCTCCCAGGGCACCTCTTCTTCGGTGAACAGCCGTACCTCGAGCGATTCCTCGCCGGCGCTGAAGTCCAGGTCGCGCAGCGCCGCGCGGAACAGCACGTACACCTGGCTGATGTGCGGGATGTTGTAGAGCGCGAACAGTTGCAGCATGTCGACCCGCGCGCGTGCCTCCTCGAAGGTCTCGCGCGCCGCGCCCGCCATCGTCGTCTCGCCGTTTTCCATGAACCCCGCCGGCACCGTCCACAACCCGCGCCGCGGCTCGATCGCTCGCCGGCACAGCAGGATGCGCTCTTCCCACTGGGGAATGCAGCCCACGACCAGCTTCGGGTTCTGATAGTGGATCGTGCCGCATGCGTCGCACACATAGCGCGGCAGCGAGTCGCCTGCCGGCACCTTCACCGACACGCGCGCGCTGCAGTGGCTGCAGAAATTCATGGGTCGGATCGCAGAAAGGGTAGGCCCGGGGACGCCGTGCAGGCGCAGGTTGAGGCGTGGCGCTCACCCTATTATCGCACCCGTATCGCCGAGGTCGGGCGCAACGTGCCCGGCGTATGCGTTCGTTTCAGCGATCGAGTTCGAGCACGGTGCGGTTCGCGCGCCGCAGTCGATGCGCGAGTTCACGGCCGAGGTTCGCGGTGAGCGAGATCGAGGTCGCAGGCGCCTCGACGGCCAGGCGTTCGTAGGCAGCGATCGTCAGCACGAGGCAGGTGAGCGCAGTGTCGGCCACCACGGTGGCCGAACGCGGCGCGTCGTCGATCAACGCCAGTTCGCCCAGTATGGTGCCTGGCGAGAACGTGATCAGCCGGGTCGCGCGCTCGCCCAGCCACACACTCGCGGTGCCATCGACCACGAGGTAGAGCGCGTCACCGGTCTCTCCTTCACGGAACAGTACCGCCGCGCGCTCGAATTTGGCGAGCGCGAGCGCCGCGCGCAACGTATCGAGCTCGGGCGCGGCGAGTCCGGCGAACAGGTCGAAGGCACGCAGATCGATGCCCTCGAGCGAGGCTGCGCCCGGCGCCGCCACCGTGCGCAGCGCGGCGGCCGCCAGCAGCATCCGGTCTTCTGCCCACTCGAGTGCGCGGTCGGTGTCCGGGAACACGCGCTCGGCAGTGATCGCGGTGCGGGTGCGCGCGGCGTCGAGATAGCGGTCGAGCGGGCCGCCGCGCGCGAGTCCGGAAAGCAACAGGTGATGACCGTCGCCCACCAGCAGATCGTTGACCCGCGTGAGGATGCGCGCACCCGTGATGTCGACCTCGGTCACGCGCGTGAGATCGAGCACGACGATGGTGACCCCGTCCTGGCATGCCCTCTCGATCCTGTTGGCGAGGTTCTCCGCGGTACCGAAGAAGATCGACCCTTCGAGTTCGAACACGACGATGTTCCTGCCCAGCGTCGCCAGGGCTTCCTCGTCTGCCGGCGGTCGCTGGCAGCGCGAGCGGACCAGCGCGCAGCGATAACTGCGCCGGATCACCGACCGGCTCATGCGCACGATGAAGTAGACGATCGAGACGACGACGCCGATCGCGACCGCAGCGACGATATGGACGGTGAGCGCGATCGCAGCGAACATCGACACGATCGACAGCTCGCGCGACGCCGCGCGCAGCGGGCGCAGGTTCCCGCGCAGCGCCTGCCCGACGATGCGCAGCGTCCAGCGGTCGAACAGACCCAGTCCGACGACGATCAGCAGACTGCCGACCACCGCGCGCGGAATCGTACCGAGCACGCTGCCGAGCAGCGTGACGATCAGCAGGATCAGCAACAACTGCACCACGCCGGCCAGTGCGGTGCGTGCACCGGCACGCTGGCTCGCCAGGCTCGATGCGAGCGCGATTGCGCCGGGGATCGCACCGAAACACGCACCGACCATGTTGCCGGCGCCGATGCGCACCATTTCGCGATTGACGTCGAGCGTGCCCGAGTCGGCGCCACCGATCACTTTTGCGCTGAGCAGTGCGTCGAGCGAGGCGACGAGGGCGATGCTGAGTGCACCCAACGCGAACGAGGGCAGCAGCGGCCGCATCGGTTCCGCGCTCAGCAGCCACCAGAAGTCGGGCGCGTGCAGCGGCCAGGGCAGTCCCCCGGGAACAGTGCCGATGACGGCGCCGATCGATTGCCCGGGCAACAGTAACGTCAGCGCGTGGAAAGTCGCGGTGCCGATCAGGCCACCGACCACCAGCGACGGCACGCGCGTGAGCATCCGCGGACGGATCAGGCATGCGCTGAAGGTCAATGCGGCGACGCCGAGCGCGATCGGATTGATCTCGTTCAGACGCGCAGGGAGCGCCGCCAGCGGGACGTGTTCGACGAATCCCAGCACGGCATCGACCTGGCCGAGTATCAGCAGCAGCGCGGCGGTACTCTGAAACCCCGCGATCACCGGGTGCGGGACGAACTTGACGGCGTTGCCCAGCCGCAGTGCGCCGAACAGAACCTGCAGCGCGCCGGCCAGCAGTCCGAACAGAAGCACGAGGCTGACCACGAGATGCGGGGGCAGCGTTGCCAACACCTCGCCATGCGTCTCGATCAGCGTGTGCAGCACCAGCGCATTGATCATGAACGTGACGACGTTGCGCGGGCCGTAGAGCAGTCGCGAGCGCGCGCCGAGGGCGAGTGCGGTGACCGACATGAATACCGCGCAGTAGAGCCCGGCGAGCACACCGTAGCCGAAGTAGTCGGGGCCGAGGGGGGCGAACGCGAACAGGCCGTAGCCGATCGCCGTGGGCACCGACACCAGCGTCGCGGTGACGCCGGCGGTGAGGTCGGCGGCGAACGTGCCCTTGTCCAGCCCCACCCGAGCGCGCCAGCGTGCGGTCAACGATCCCCCTTTCGCGCGCCAGCGTGCGGTCAGTCT
>JACMMK010000001.1 GCA_014379045.1 Burkholderiales bacterium | reverse complement strand
GGGCGAGTATCGCGACGCCCGCAGCCAACGATGGCACGCCCGCACGCCCGACGGCGAATCCGCCGGCACGCGCACCGATCTCAGACCGGTTCGCGAGTGCGCTGTCGGCGAACGAGCCGGTATACGTGGGCTTCGGTTCACGCGAAGGTCGTACCGCGCGGTTTCAGATATCGTTCAAGTATCGTTTCTTCAACGAAGCGGGCGATCTGGCGCAGGACTTCCCCGTCCTCAAGAATCTCTACTTCGGCTACACGCAGAACTCGCTGTGGGATATCGAATCCGATTCCGCGCCGTTTCGTGATTCGACCTATCGGCCCAGCCTGTTCTACCTTGACGACCGGTTGTGGACCTCGGCCGCACGCGACGTGCGCCTCGGGCTGCAGACGGGATTCGAGCACGAATCGAACGGTCGCGACGGCACGTCCTCGCGCAGCCTCAATACCGCGTTCGTGCGACCGATCGTCAACTGGGGCGACACCGGCGGCTGGCATCTGACGCTCGCGCCCAAGATCTATGTGTATCTCGAACGTTCGGAGAACGCGGACATCGCGCGCTATCGCGGTTATGCCGACCTGTTCGCAGCCGCGGGTCATCCCGACGGATGGCAATTCGCGGCGACGCTGCGTCGCGGCACCGGCAACGACTTCGGCTCGACCTTGCTGGAGACGACGTATCCATTGCGCAGCGTCTCCCTCGGCAACCTGGACGGTTACTTTTATCTGCAGTACTTCAACGGCTACGGTGAGAGCATTCTCGATTACAACCGCAGGCTGCCGTCACAACTACGCGTCGGGTTTTCGATCACGCGCTGGCCGTGACGCGAACGCGGCGACGACCGCGCATCAGCGTGCGCTGACGCGCGCCGTTGGACCGCGCCCACATGCGCACGGGTATAATTGGCAAACCTTCCGTAGGCGCCATGCGCATTCTGCTCAGTAACGACGACGGTTATTTCGCCCCGGGGCTAGCTGCCCTTGCCGAGGCGATGCACAAGATCGGGGACGTGACGGTGGTCGCGCCCGAACGCGACCGCAGCGGCGCCAGCAATTCGCTGACGCTCGATCGCCCGCTGCGCGTACGTCGTTCGCACACCGGCTTCATGTACGTCGACGGCACGCCGACCGATTGCGTGCATCTGGCGGTCACCGGCCTGCTCGAGCATCTGCCCGACATCGTCGTCTCTGGCGTCAACGACGGCGCGAACATGGGCGATGACACGATCTACTCGGGCACCGTGGCGGCGGCGACCGAAGGCTTCCTGCTCGGCCTGCCCTCGATCGCCGTGTCGATGGTGAGTCGCTCGCAGGGCCACTTCGAAACCGCCGCGCGGGTGGCGGCCGAACTCGTGCAGCGGATCGCGCGTCGTCCCCTGGGCAGGCCGATGCTGCTCAATCTCAACGTCCCGGATGTTCCGTTCGACGCACTCGGACCGATGCGCGTCACCCGCCTGGGCAAGCGGCACAAGGCGCAGCCCGCGATCGCAATGAAGAATCCACGGGGCGAGACCGTGTACTGGGTCGGCGCCGCCGGCGGCGCGCAGGACGCCGGCGAGGGCACCGATTTCCATACGGTGCAACAGGGCGCGGTGTCGATCACCCCCCTGCAGATGGACTTGACCTATTTCGATCAGTTGTCGATGCTTCGAGACTGGGTGGCCGGGTGAACGCCCGTTTCGAAGTCGGCGCCACGTGCAGGTGCGCGTGGGGATGTCTGACCGGGAGGCGAAGCGAACGATGATCGGCGGTGGCAGGCGATGGGACTGATCCCACGCGGTCGTGCGAGCGGGGTGGGCATGACGTCGGAGCGCACCCGTTTGCGGATGGTCGAACGCCTGCGCCGGGCCGGCATCCTGGACGAGGTCGTGCTCGGTTCGATGGGTGCCGTACCGCGCCACCTGTTCATCGACGAGGCGCTGGCGAGCCGCGCCTACGACGACCTCGCATTGCCGATCGGCTTCGGCCAGACCATCTCTCAACCGATGACGGTCGCGCGCGTAGCCGAGCTGCTGCGCGCTGGCGCGCCGCTGGGGCGCGTGCTCGAAATCGGCGCGGGCAGCGGTTATCAGGCGGCCGTGCTCGCGCATCTCGCGCGCGAAGTGTTCGCGCTCGAACGCATCGCGCCACT
>JACMMK010000014.1 GCA_014379045.1 Burkholderiales bacterium | reverse complement strand
TGAACAGGTCGACCAGCTTCGTCGCGTAGGCATCCATCGACAGGATCCAGACGACCCCGACATGCACCGCGGGATCGGCGAGCGTGAGCTGCAGTCCGTTCAGCAGGATGTCGGGCTCGGCGATGAACTGCGCGGTGACATCGACCGGGTTGGCACCCGAGCCGAACGCGGGCAGCACCGCCTTCAGCTTCTGCTGCGTCTCGTCCGACAGCGTCGGCAAAGATAACCCGAGTTCTTCGGCACGGTCCGCGATCAGCACCCCGGCACCGCCCGACTGGGTGACGAGGCCGATGCCGGGCCCCTCGGGCAGCGGGCAATGCGCGAGCACATCGACCATGTCGAGCATGTGCTCTTCGTTACGCGCGCGCAGGATGCCGAACTGCCGCGCGATACCGTCGAACACGCGGTCTTCACCGGCGAGCGAGCCGGTGTGCGAGGCGGCAGCGCGCGCTCCGGCCTGGCTGCGGCCGACCTTGGTGACGACGATCGGCTTGCCCGCGTCGAGCGCGCGCGCGGACAGCGCGAGCAGTCCTGCGCCGTCCTTGAAGCCTTCGATGTAAGCGCAACCGACCCGGATGCGCGGGTCATCGAGCACTTCGTCCATGATCTCGACCAGCGTCGCATCGCACTCGTTGCCGGTGTTGACGAAGTAGCCGAGTCCCAGATGACGCTTGCGCGCGAGCGTCGCGATCGCCGAGCCGAACGCGCCCGATTGGGTGACGAAGCCAACCGGGCCTTCGAGCACGGCGCCGGCACCGAACTGGCTGAAGGTCGCGATCACGCGGTCGAACGCGTTCACCAGGCCGAGACAGTTCGGCCCGCACAAACGAACGTTGACTGCGCGCGCAGTGGCCACCAGTTCGGCTTCGAGCGCCGCACCGGTCGCGCCCATCTCGCCGAAACCCGAACTGTAGATGATCGCCGCAGGTACGCCTTTGGCGCCGAGCGCACGCACCTGTTCGATCACGAAGCGGGCCGGCACCGTGATGATCGCCAAGTCGACCGGGTCGGCGATGTCGGTCACGGCTGCGTAGCAGCGCAGGTCGCCGATCTGCGCGTACTTGGGATTGACCGGATAGAGCTTGCCGACGTAGCCCTGGTCGAGCAGAAACTTGAGGGTGCGGCCATTCAGCTTCTGCAGATCGCTGGATGCGCCCAGGATGGCGATCGAGCGCGGTGCGAGCAGGGCGTGGATGGCGGGGTTCATCGATCGTGGTACAGGTACGTTCGTCGGGCAGTCGGTCGCGCAGTCGAGCAGCAGGCGGTGAGGCGGGGAGCAATCGGGTCGGTCCCGCGCATTCTAACTGCCCGCTCTCGTTCGCCGGATAGAATAGGACGCTCATCCCATGGCGGAGTCGACGCGATGAACCCGGTGAACATGTCAACGATCGGCGCAGCGAAGCGCGCGCCGAGCACGCTGTTCGAGAAGATCTGGGACGCCCATGTGATCGAACAGGGCGGTGCCGACGATGCCCTGCTGCATGTCGACCTCAACTTCCTGCACGAAGGCGCCTTCCTCGCTTTTGCCGCATTGCGCAAAGAGGGGCGCACGGTGCGCAAGCCCGCGCAGCACTTCGCGGTCGCCGACCATTACGTGCCGACGCTCGGTCGCGAGCGCGGCATCGCCGGGGTCACCGACCCGGAGGTGCGCGGGCTGATCGAACTGCTCGCCGACAACGCGGCGTGGGGCGGCATCGATCACGCCGGCATCGACGATCCGCGCCAGGGCATCGTGCATGTGATCGGACCCGAGCTCGGTCTGACGCAGCCCGGCCTCGTGATCAGCTGCGGCGATTCCCACACGTCGACCCACGGTGCGTTCGGCGCCTTTGCCTTCGGCGTCGGCGCCTCGCAGGTGAAGCAGGTGCTGGCGACGCAGTGCCTGTGGCAGCGCAAGCCCAAACGCCTGCGCATCACGATCGACGGCGCGCTCGCCCCGGGAGTCTCGGGCAAGGACGTGATCCTCGCGACGATCGCGCAGATCGGTGCTGCGGGGGCGGTGGGCCATGTGATCGAGTATGCCGGCAGCGCGATCCGCGCGATGTCGATGGAAGGGCGGCTCACCGTCTGCAACATGTCGATCGAGGCGGGTGCGCGCGCCGGCATGATCGCGCCGGACGACACTACCTTCGACTATCTGCACGGGCGCGCGTTCGCGCCGAAGGGGATGCTCTGGGATCAGGCGCTCGCCTACTGGCGGACGTTGCGCACCGACGAGGCGGCGCGGTTCGACCGCGAACTGCATCTCGACGCCGATGCCTTCGCGCCGATGGTGACCTGGGGCACGAATCCGGGACAGGGGCTACCCATTACCGGGCGCGTGCCCGACCCCGCGTCGGCGTCGGGCGACGCCCGGCGCGGCATCGAGGCGGCCCTGGCCTATATGGGTTTGCAGCCCGGCACGGCGCTCGACGGCCTGGCGGTCGACCGGGTGTTCATCGGTTCGTGCACCAACAGCCGGATCGAGGACCTGCGCAGTGCGGCGGCAGTGGTGCGTGGCCGGCGCGCGAAGGTCCCGACCTTCGTTTCGCCCGGTTCGACGCAGATCAAGCGCGACGCCGAAGCCGAGGGGCTTGACCGCGTGTTCATCGATGCGGGCATCGAGTGGCGCGCGTCGGGTTGCTCGATGTGCGTCGGCACCAACGGCGACCTGCTGCGCGCCGGCGAGCGCTCGGCGTCGACGTCGAACCGCAACTTCGAAGGCCGGCAGGGACGCGGCGCGCGCACGCATCTGGTGAGCCCCGCGATGGCGGCCGCGGCCGCCGTGACCGGCACGTTGACCGATGTGCGTCGGCTGATCGCAGGAGACTGAGCGCCATGCAACCGTTCACGAAACTCACCGCCGTCGCCGTGCCGCTCGACCTGTCCGATGTGAATACCGACATGATCATCCCCGCGCGCTTTCTGAGGAAGCCGCTCGACGCGCGCTATGGTTCGTACCTGTTCCACGACCTTCGTCACGACGAGGACGGTCGCCTGCGCGACAGCTTCGTCTTGAACGAGGCGGTCTACCGCGACGCGCAGATCCTCGTCGCAGGCGCGAATTTCGGCTGCGGCTCTTCGCGCGAAAGCGCGGTCTACACGCTGATGGGCTACGGCTTTCGCTGTGTGATCGCACCGTCGTTCGGCGACATCTTCGTCGGCAACTGCCTGCAGAACGGCGTGCTGCCGGTGGTGCTGCCCGAGGCCGAGTGCGCGGCGCTGCGCGCCTGGCTCGACGCGAATCCCGGCGCGACCGTCACCGCCGATCTCGAGGCGCAGACGGTGACGACACCGGACGGACGGATACGCACGTTCGCGCTCGATCCGGTGCGTCGCGAGCGGCTCTTGAGAGGGTTGGATGAGATCGGTCTCACGCTCACCCGACTGCCAGGAATCGAAGCGTTCGAAGCGCGCTACGCGCGGGCGCGTCCATGGCTCGCGCGCGAGTGACGGGCGCTTCTCGGGTACCTTTGGTGACTGATGAACAGCGAGGCAATGATGAAATCGAGCAATAGTCCGGTGAAGTCGAAGGCGCACGCGTTCGTGGATATCAGCCCGTTCCTGCGCCGCTCTGTCGTGGTCAACGAGAAGATCAAGGCCAACCTGTCGGAAACACGGCGACGAGTCGTGCGCCTGCGCGCACATCTCGAGAAGTTCTCGGTGCGTCTGGCAGAACTCGAGGCGGAGGACAAACTCGGAAATTTCGAGATTCAGGATCTGATGAGTCAGTTCAACGAGGCGGAATCATTGGCATCGAGTGTCCTGAAAAAACGTGACGACACGGCCAATGCTGTGATTGGAAAGATATGAGCGGGGAAGCACGATGAGCCCGGCGGCGAGGGGCCCGGCCGCAGGCTGGGGACCGACGTAAGCGAATCGGGCGCAGGCGCCGAGAGTGCAATTGTGGGACGGGCGCGCTTGCGCGAGGGCGCCCGGTGAGCCTACTTGGCGGCATGTTCGGCAACGCATCGAAGATCGACGCGGCGAAGATTCAGCAGGAGTTCGCCGAGATACTCGCGCCCGGTGAAAAGGTCGAGCATGCCTATCAGCTGATCCGCGACTACTTCGTATTCACCGACAAACGATTCGTGCTCGTCGACAAACAGGGCATGACCGGCAGCAAGGTCGAATACCACTCGATTCCGTACAAGAGCATCACGCACTTCAGCATCGAAACCGCCGGCACCTTCGATCTCGATGCGGAACTGAAGATATGGATCTCGGGCGCTTCGGCGCCGATACAGAAGCAGTTCAACAAGAACCTGAGCATCTATGAGGTGCAATCGATCCTTGCCGGCTATGTTCTGAAGTGAGCGGCACGCGCGCAGCGACGCACTGCACGGCGCCCGGTGCGCTCGCCGCAACGATGCCAGCAGTCCGGAGCAGTTGTCGATCATGACGACACTGCTCGTGTCCACTTCGTTTGCATCGGAGTTCGGTGCCGAGCTCGCGGCCTTCGCGAAGATGCACACCCTGCCCCTGGACCTCGTCGTGCTGCCGAGCGACGTCGACGCGCGCGTGGCGCCGGAGAACACTGCGCGACTGACCGCCGCGCTGTTCTCCGGTGACATCCATCCCGAGTGGTCGCGTTCGTTCTATTCGACCCTGCGCAAGGCACAGCATCTGCAGTGGCTGCACGTCTTCAACGCCGGTGTCGACGCGCCGATCTTCACCGAACTCATGCAACGCGGCGTCAGGCTGTCGACGTCTTCGGGCAGCAATGCCGAAGCGGTCGCGAACTCGGCACTCGCCGGTCTGCTCGCGCTGTCGCGCGGCCTGCCGCGCTGGATCGCGCAGCAGCGCG
>JACMMK010000150.1 GCA_014379045.1 Burkholderiales bacterium | reverse complement strand
TGGCGCACACCGCCGACGCGGTCCGGCGCATCTATGCGGCCAAGAACCGCAGCTACGGCAAACCCACCGGAATCGTCGGCAACGCCTGGCTGCATCGCGAACTGCATATCCTGCCCGAGGCGACGATGACGATGATCGACTCGGTCACGCGCGCGCACGACCTGCCGCTCGCGGTGATCGCGCCGTTTCGCCGCGAGCACCCGCTGCTGCAGGCGATGGACCCGTTCGTCTTCGGCAACGCTGTCAAGGGTGATACGCTGAACATCCTGTTGAACGCGGGCGATCTGCGCAACCGCGTCGCCGAGCTCGCAGTCAGTGCCGGCCGCCTGTTCGTCGGGTCCTCGGCGAACACTTCGCTCAAGGGCAGCCGCTATGCAGTCGCCGACATCGAAGCCGAAGTGCTCGGCATCGCAGATGTGGTCGTCGACTACGGCCCGTCGAGATATCGAAGCGACGACGGGTCGTCGAGCACGATGATCGACTTCACGACGTTCCGGGTGCAACGTGCGGGCGTCTGCTACAACGAGATCGCGGCCGTACTGGCGCAGCAGTTCGGCGTGACACTATCGAGGTAGGCGCGTCGCGCCGGCGCCGGCCGGGCAGACGAGCGTGCCGATGCAGGAGGAGGATCGTCATGGCAACACGAGGCCAAGTATTCGGATCATCGATCGTCGCTGCATACCTGTCGCTCGCGGGCGTGGCAGTCGCACAAGTGACGCGCGGCGCCGACTATCCAGACCGCCCGGTGCGGGTGGTTGTGCCCTACACGCCCGGTGGCGGCACCGACCTGGTCGCGCGGATGATCGCCCAGAAGTTGACCGAAGCCACCGCGCAGCCGTTCGTCGTCGACAACCGGCCCGCCGTCGACGGCGTGGTCGGTACCGAGATCGTCGCGAAGTCGCAGCCCGATGGCTACACGCTGCTGCTGGTGTCGACCAGCCACGCGATCAACGCCGCGCTCGGACGCAAGCTGCCGTACGACACGCTGAAGGATTTCGCGCCGATCGTGCATACCGCGAACCAGCAACTGATCCTGGTGGTGCATCCGTCGGTGCCGGCCAAATCGGTGAAGGACCTCGTCGCGCTGGCGAAGGCGAAGCCCGATGCGTTCAACTACGGTTCGAGTTCGAACGCGACCGCGCTGCCGACCGAACTGTTCAAGGCGATGACCGGGGTGCAGATCCAGCACATCCCGTACAAGGGATCGGGGCCGATGCTGACCGACCTGATCGGCGGACAGATCCAGATGTCGATCGCCGCGGCGATCTCGGCGATCCCGCATGTGAAGTCTGGCAAGCTGCGCGCACTGGCGATCGCCGACTCGAAGCGCTCGACCGAGATGCCCGACTTGCCGACGATCGCCGAGGCGGGCGTGCCGGGGTATCAGGCGACGATCTGGACCGGGATGGTGGCGCCGGCGAAAACACCCGCGGCCATCATCGAACGATTGAACCGCGAGGTCGTGCAGATCGTGCGCAGCACCGAGTTCCGTGCGCGTCTGATCGAATCGGGCGCCGAGGCCGCGGGCAGCACGCCTGCCGAGTGGGGCAGCTTCCTGCGCGCGGAGATCGCCAAGTGGCAGAAGATCGCGCGCCGCGCGGGCATGATCGGCGAATGAGGCGAACGCCGCGGCGATAACGCCCACTGCCGGACGCGTGGCAAGGCGTCATGCGTTGTTCGACAAACGCTACGGGACGGTCATCCCGAGCGCCTGCGCCTGCCGCTTTTCGTACGCCTTGCAGCGCGCGTCGTGATGCTGACCCAGGATGCCGCCGCGCACGGTCCCCGGTGCGGTGGTCTTGTATACCGGCCGCCAGCTCTCGGGTAGCCGGTTGCCGTCGGGCGTCGCCAGCCAGAGGCGAAACAGCAGGCGCTTCTTTTCCGGTGCCTCGTGGTCGGTGAAGTCGGTGCGCGAATGCAGCGTGACGTGGCTGTTGATCAGCTGCAGATCCCCCGGCTCCAGGAACATCGTGTACGCCAGATCGGGTCTGCGTACCAGCGCATCGAAGTATTCGAGGGCCTCGCGGTGTTCCTTCGACAGCTTCGGTACGCCGTCGATCTTCTGCGCCGCCTGCACGCGGTTGCGATTCCATTTACTGAACAGCAGCCCGCCTTCGGTATCGAACACCGGATGCGGATACGACGCCTCCTCGTCCGGCGCCTGTTCGCCCTGTCGACTGAAGTGGATCGGGCGATGCAGCAGGTCGAGCAGTGCCGGCTGTTCGGCGGCCATCCGCGCATGCGCGCTGACCGAGCTGGTGACGATGCTCATGCCACCGGAGAGCGCCTGGTTGTAGCAACTGAGCGCGACGAAGTCGGTGGAGTCGGTGTGGAAGTCGAGTTCGGCGTTGGACGAATAGCCGCGGCCGGTCGAGGTGCGGTAGTTGGTGCCGACATCGCGCACCGCCGAGACATAGTGGCTCGCCTTGCCCTGCGGACGGCCGACGCCGGTGTGCAGGCCGATCGCCCAGGTCAGGAGCTCGAAGTCTTTTTCGTCCAGCCCGTCACGCGGCAGCCCCCTCAGCAGCGCCAGTCCTCGGCCATGGCGCGCTTCCGAGACCGCCGCCGCGATCGGCCGCGCCGCGGCGCCGAGGTCGAAATCTTCGCGCCGATAGTCGAGCAGCGTCTTGTCGGGGTCGCGCGCCTTGCGCACCGCATCGCGCAAAGCGC
>JACMMK010000013.1 GCA_014379045.1 Burkholderiales bacterium | reverse complement strand
CGCTGTGCGCGATCGCGTCGAGCATCGCCGCGTTGTCCGAGCCATGGCAACTCGCCTGCACCAGCACCGCCCGAGTCAGCCCGAGCCGGCGGTGCAGCGCACGCAGCCGGTCGACCCCGGCATCGGGCGGAGTGTAGGTCCGCTCCGGCGCATACGGGAAGCGATCGGCAGGGCCGAACACGTGGCAATGCGCGTCGCAGGCGTTTGGCGGCGCGACATAGGTGGGTGTGATCGGATTCGGGTCAGGCGCGCGGCAGGTCTTCATCTCGATGTCCGTGCGGGTAGTGAACCGTCGTGGACGGCAGTGCGAGGCAGTCTACTGCCGCTCGATCTTCGCCTGGGTGACGACCTCGCCCCAGCGGCGGATCTCGCTTGCAAGCAGCTTCGTCATGTCCTCGGGCGTACCCCCGGTAGGCACGACCGCGAGATCGCGCAGTCGCTGCCGTACCTCCGGACGCGCGATCGCCGCGTTGATCTCGGCGTTGAGTCGATCGACGATCGGACGCGGCGTCTTCGCCGGTCCGGCGACCCCGTTCCAGGCCGACACGTTGTACTGCGGCAGACCGCTCTCGATCACGGTGGGCACGTTAGGCAGGGCCTCGAAGCGCCTGCCCGAGGTGACCGCGATCGCGCGCAGCGCGCCCGCGCTGATCTGCGCGAGCACCGGGCCCAACACCTCGAAGCCGACCTGGACCTCGTTGCCCTGCAGGGCCGCGACCAGCGCCGGGGTGCCCTTGTAGGTCACCGCGTTCATCTCGACGCCGGCCTGCGCGCGGAACAGTTCCATCGACAGATGCTGCGTGCTGCCGATGTTGATCGAGCCGAGGTTCAGCTTCTGCGGTGCGCTGCGCGCGAGCGCGAGGATGTCCTTGACCGAGGCGATCTTCGAATCGCGGCCGGTGACGATCACCAGATCGAACGATGCGAGCGGCGCGATCATCGTGAAATCCTTGACCGGGTCGTACGGCAGCGACTTCATCAACGTCGCCGCCGCGGCGTTGCCGTTGGTGATCAGCAGCAGGTTGTAGCCGTCGGCGGCGGACTTGGCCACCGTTTCGGCCGCGATGATGCCGCCGGCGCCGGGACGGTTGTCGACGAGGAACGGTTGCCCCATCCGCTCGGTCAACTGCTGCGTGAGCAGCCGCGATGTGAGATCGGCGACGCCGCCAGGCGCGAACCCGAGCACCAGGCGCACCGGCCGCGACGGGTAGTCCTGCGCGAACGCGCTGCACGCGGCGGCGAGCGTGAGCGACGCGGCCGCGATCAATCGGGCACGAGACGACATCGGGGATCCTCCGTTGGACGTTCTTGTAGTGCGTCGGATGGTAGCCGATGCGCCGACGTCGACTCGGCTGGCGCTTACAATCGGTGGTCCAGTCACCCAGGGAGCTGCCCGATGGATACCGTCGCTTTCGAACGCCGCGTCGCCGCACTGCGTCAGTGCCTGGAGGCCGAACGCGATCGCGTGGCCGGTGACATGCTCGACTACCCGACGCCGGTGCCGGCCTGCGACGTCGATTTCAACGCCCTCATCGATGAGCGCATCCGACTCGCCGACGCGCTGGCGCGACTCGATGCGTTGCGCGCCGCGGTGCTCGACAACACCCCGATGGCGTCGGTATGGAACCATCATCCGCATGGCCCGGGCGCGAGCGCCCAAGGCATGATCTAGTCGCCGCGTCGATCCGGCGGGTCGATGCGCCGGGTCACCGCGCGCGTCTCGCCGAACGTCGGCACGTACACCGAGTGCGTGCCCGGTCCGCCGGCGACGACGATGCCGATCGCTGAAGCATCGCGCGCCAGCGGCACCTCGGTGTCGGGCGAGAAATTCGGGAACTCCGCGCGACGCGCATTCGCGGTGCGCTCGTAGTCGCGCCGGGCAAAGTGGCCTGCGGGCATCGTCGACTGCGCCCACAGGCGCTGCTTGACCGCCTGCTTGTCGTAACCCGCACCTGCGAGTACCGCCGCGTGCTCGGGTGACAGGATCAGCCACGGCTCGCCGCAGTAGTGGTAATCGTTGCTCGCCGGAAACGCCATGCTGCACGCGATGCAGGCGAGCAGTTCATCGGCATCCTTGCTGTGCGTGTTCAGATTGAGCGTGCCTGAAGCCCCGACGACGGTGACCGCACTGTCGCCCGCTGCCAACCCGCGCTCGACATGCAGCGCCGGCCACGGGCTCTGCGCTTCGTTCTCGGCGCAGCAGAAGAGGAACTTGCCAGGCTGCCCGTGCGACGCCCGATCCATGTCGCCGGGCAACGCGCCGCCAATGTTCTGCAACACCAGGCGCAGCGCACGTCCGATCGTCGCGTTGGCGGCGTTGCCTTGGCCGAGACAGTTGCCGGCGCCGTTGATGCCGAGCTCTTCTACGATCGGGCCGTTGACGATCAGCCAGGTCGTCACCGGATTGGTCGTGGTCTGCACCGCCTGCAGGTTGAAGGCCGGGTCGGCCACCGCCGCGATCGCGGCGATGAGCACGGGAAGATGTTCGGGTGCGCACCCCGCCATCACCGCATTGATCGCGACGCGCTCGAGCGTCGTCACCCCGAACGCAGGCGCGAGCGACGCGAGGACCGTGTCGGCCCGTTGCCCGCTCGCCGCGAGCATCCGCGCGACGCGCTCGGGGGTCGGTGGAATCATCGGCAGGCCATCGCTCCAACGACGCCGCAGGCATTCCCGATGGAACGCCCACGCATCAGCCGGAAGTTCCAGCCGCGCGGCCTGTGCATCGACGTTCGAGGCCGTGCGCGCGCCGCCATCGCCGTGGGCGACGGCACCGGCAACCAGCTCGTCGACCAGGCGTTCGGCGATCGCGCCGATCTCCTCGCGCGAGCGGGCACCGAACGGATGCTCGATCACCATGATCGGCAACTGCGACAAACCCTGTGCCTTCAGCTGCGCACGCGCGAGGCCGACGAAGGCGCTCGAACAGATCGTGATGCCGAGCGCGCCGCGCCGCGTCGTCTCTACGCTGTCGTGGATACTCCACGACGCACACGAGCCTCAGTCGCCGGAACCGGTGACCACCAGATCGCACTCGCGCGCGAGATCGGCGATGACCTCGCGCGCGGCGCCGATGGATGCCGAGGTCTTCCGATGGCGCACGATGCGGGCAACGCCGTGGCGGGTCGTCAACAGCCGTGCGAGGTCGTCGACGAGAAAGGAGAAGTTGGGTTTCGAGTTGTCGATGAAACCGACAGTCCTGCCATTGAGGGTGCTCAGCGCGGCGACCGCGGCCGTCGCACCTTGCGTCGGCCAAGGCGCGACCGGATCGAGGACTTCGAGTGTTTGCGACATCGGCACTCCTTGATGGTTAGTGGGAGCGAGGCGACAGGCAAGTGCCACGGCACGAGGAAAGCTATCATGGCGGACGGCGTCTGCACCGCCGCACGGTTGCCCACGTCATGTCGCCTGCAAATCACTGCGGAGAACTACACCATGCCTGATCACACCGATTCGAGCGCCCCGCGCGCCGACGCGCCTGCGCTGGATGACGGCTACACCCGACGCTTGTGCGGGACGATCGCGGCGTGGCGCTACGAGATTCTGCCCGAACCGGTGATCGCGACCACCAAGGCACTGATCCTCGACACGCTGGGCGTGATCGCGGGCGCGACACACGCGCCCGGCGTGCAGGAACTGAACGGCAGACTGTCGCGCTGGGAGCAGCGTGGCAGCGCGACCGGACTGGTCGGCACGCGGCGCTATTCGCCGCCGACCGCCGCGCTCGCCAACGGCGCGGCCGCGCATGCGCTGGACTTCGACGATCAGCACGACCCCGCACGGGTGCACACCAGCTGTGTCGTGCTGCCCGCGCTGCTGGCCACGGCCGAAGATGCCGGGCCGGTCAGCGGTCGCGACTTCATCCTCGCGTTCGCGATCGGGGCCGAACTCCATGCGCGCCTCGGCCTTGCCTGCTACGACAGCCTCGGCCACGGCTGGCATCCGACGATGGTATCGGGGACACTCGCTGCATCGATCGCGGCCGGGCGCCTGCTCGGCCTCGATGGCGAGCGCCTAGCCAACGGACTCGGGATCGCGTATCACCAGGCGAGCGGCTCGGCGCAGAGCATGCGCGACGGCGTGCTGTCCAAGCGGCTGGGGGCCGGATTCGCCGCGCGCGGCGCCGTGCTGTCGGCCTTCCTCGCCAACGATGGCCTGTCCGGAACCGTGCATTCACTGGAAGGCAACGCCGGTCTCTTCGCGCTCTACGAACGCGGCGAAGTCGAGCCGGCCCATCTCTTCGACGGCTT
>JACMMK010000149.1 GCA_014379045.1 Burkholderiales bacterium | reverse complement strand
TTCCGTTTCAGCATCGATCCGCTGGAGATCGTGGTGCGTGGTACCGCGATCTACTGGTTCCTGTTCATGTTGTTCCGCTTCGTGCTTCGACGCGACGTGGGGTCGATGGCGATCGCCGATGTACTGCTGCTCGTGCTGATCGCCGATGCCTCCGGAAACGCCATGTCGGGGAGCTACGAGACCATCGTCGACGGCATGCTGCTGGTGGCGACGATCGCCGGTTGGAGCTACCTGCTCGATTGGCTCGGATATCATTTCGTTGCGATCCGACGATTTCTCGAGCCGGCGCCGCTGCGCCTGGTGCAGGAGGGCATTTACCTGCGCAAGAACATGCGCGCAGAAATGCTCACGATCGACGAACTGGAATCCGAACTGCGTCTGCAGGGCATCGACGATGTCCGGCTGGTACGCGAAGCGTTCATGGAAAGTAACGGCGAACTGAGCGTGCTGAAGTACGACACGGGACCGGAGGACGGCGCGCGCAATCGTCCTGATCCCAAACGCATGGTCTAAACGGGACGACCTGCGCGACGGATCCGACCTGACGCGTTTATCTGCAGATCAATCCGCACGCGTCGGAAACGCGCGTTCGAACGCAGCGATGAAGCGCGGCAGGTCGGCCTCGGGCAGCAGCTGAATGCCTGCGGCGCGCGAACGTCCGCCCCCGCTTTCGAATTGCCGGCAAAGCGCATCGGCGCCGACCGGCACGCTCGCGGGAGCGCGCACGCTGACCAGATAACCGCCGCCGCGCACCGTGAGCACCGCATGCGCGCGCATCGGAAACGCATTGCTGAGGCGGTTGCTGAAAAATCCCGAGATGCGCCGCGACCACGCCGCGTCGGGCAGCAGGAACATCGCCGCCGAGTCGCGTTCGACCATCGGTTGGATCTCGGAGGCACGGGTGAGATCGTCGGAGAGCGCTGCGCGCAACACTTCGAACACCGGCTCGGCGACGACGAAGTCGAGCGGATTCTCATAGCGACGCAGCGTGTCGTACAGCTCGTCGGGATGGTAGTGCAGGTCGTCGACGGTTTCGCCGTAGGCGTTGTAGTTCATACATTCGCCGAGCGTGCGCAGCGTCAGCATCTGCATCTCGTTCAGCGCGAGCGGCTCGGCAGCGCGCCATGCGCTTTCGCGCAGGTTGTCGCCGAACGCGGCAACGACGGCCCAGGCGCGGTATTTGCCATTGAGGAAGCGGTCGACGATGAGGCTGGTGCAGGTGTCCGACGCTCCGTCGATATACGCGCGCAGGCCCGGCCGCTGCGGGATCGCGCCGGCAAAATGATGATCGAAGTAGTGCACGCGCGCGCCGGCGTCGAGCGCGCGTTCGAGCGCCTCGCGATTGACCTCGAGCGATACGTCGAACACGGTCAGTTCGTCGCCGCGCGCAGCCGTCACGCGACTCAACAGATCGATGTCGCGCTTGACACCGGTGATGCGGATTGCCTCGCGCGGTTCGGCGAGACGCAACTGATGCATCGCGCAGAGGCCGTCCGCGTCGCCATTGAAAACGTCATAGAATTTCATCGATGAATCCTGCAGGGCCGGATACCCAGGTCGTCACGCGTGTCGTTACCGATTTCCGGCTCGCACAGGCCCGGGAGAGCCGACTCGCTTGGTATTTCGCCGGAGCTTACCTGCTGGTCATCGTCTATGCGAGCCTGTCGCCGTTCACCGGATGGTCGAGCCCCGGCGCCCCCGCACTCGCATTCCTCGACGAGCCGTGGCCGCGGCGCCTGCCGCGCTTCGACCTCATCGTCAACGTCATCGCCTACGTGCCGCTCGGGTTGTTGCTGACGCTCGCAGCAATGCGCTGGATGCGTCCGATCCTCGCGGTGGCGCTCGCGCTCGTGATCGGGACATCGATGAGCTTCGGGCTCGAGACCGCGCAGATGTATCTGCCGGTGCGGGTCGCGTCGAGCATCGACCTGATGCTGAACAGCGCAGGCACCGCGCTCGGTGCACTGCTTGCCGCACGCACCGGGCGCATGCCGTTGTGGGGGCATTTCCGCGACCTGCGCGTGCACTGCTGCCTGCCCGCTTCCATCGCGGATCCGGGCCTGGCGCTGATCGCAATCTGGTTCCTGACGCAGGTCGATCCATCGTTGCCGCTCCTCTCGGCGCTGTCGCTGCCCGATGCGTTGCCGATACCCGGCACCGACTTCACGCCCCCGCGCGCGTTCTCTGTGCCCTCGGCGATCGCGGTCGCGATCAACACGCTGGCGATCAGCCTGTTCGTGATGGCGCTGATGCGCAAGCGCTGGCACGCGTTGATCGCGATGTGTACGCTCGTGGCGACGGCTGCGCTGATCAAGCTCGCTGCAGGCGTGGTGATGCTCAAGGCGCAGTCGGTGTTCATCTGGTTGTCGATGGAAGTGGTGCTGGGCATCGCCGCCGGCACCGCGGTCTCTGCGCTGATGCTCGCGCTGCCGCGTACGATGATGATCCGCATCGGTATCGCCGCCCTGGTCTGTTCGTTCCTGTCGATCCATCTGTTCCAGGACGCGACGCAGCCCGTATTGGCGCTGGCGCCGTTTCGGTGGACCTACGGACAATTGCTCAACTACACGGGCCTGGCGCGCACCGTCGCCGACCTCTGGCCGATCGTCGGGGCCTGGTATCTGGTCGTGCTGCGCCGAAAGCTTCGCGCCAGCGCGCGCGCCGAGGAGGGCACGCTGGCGCGGCAGGACGAGGTCGGTTGATCCGCCGGGTACGGGGTGGACAGCGCACAGCGGGCGATGCAGCAGGCGGGGCGGCTATAATGCGCGCCGAGCAACCTAATACTGCGCTGTGCCGCCGATGAGTCACTACCGCCACCATGTCTTCTTCTGCTGCAACCAGCGCGAGGGAGATGCCGCGTGTTGCAACAATCACCTCGCGACCGAGGTGCGCGACTATGCGAAGAAGCGGGTCAAGGCACTCGGGTTGTCCGGCGAGGGCAAGGTGCGCGTGAACACCGCGGGCTGCCTCGATCGATGCGAGCTGGGTCCGGTGCTGGTCGTGTACCCCGAAGGCGTCTGGTACACCTACGTCGACCATAGCGACATCGACGAAATCATCGACGAGCACCTGCTGCACGGGCGCCCGGTGGAGCGGCTTCGGGTCTGATCGCGGTGTCTCGCCTGAGTTCTCGTCCGACGCTCGAACCGCACCGTCCGGGTCGCGCATGACGCCCTCGACGGCGCGCCGAAGCGATGTCGACGGCGCTGCCGGACGCATCGAGGTCAAGCTGAACGACCCGGGCGGGGCACGGCGCGGCATCGCCGTGGTCGCGCATCCGCACCCGCTCTTCGGGGGTACCAACGAGAACAAGGTCGTGACCACCCTCGCGCGGGTGTTCTTCGATGCGGGTTACGTGGTGGCCCGTCCGAACTTCCGCGGTGTCGGTGCGTCCGAGGGCGTCCACGATGAGGGCATCGGCGAGACCGACGACCTCGTGCGCGTCGTCGAGCAGTTGCGCGAAGGCCAGCGCGGACAACCCGCGCTCCTCGCCGGGTTCTCTTTCGGCGGTTTCGTCGCGAGTCGCGTGGCCGCGCGCTTCGCGCAGGACGCGTCCCCTTTCGCGCTCGTGGTACTGGTGGCGCCTGCAGTCGGGCGCTTCGCCGTCGGCCCGGTGCCGCCGTCGACAGTGGTGATCCATGGTGAAGACGACGATGTGGTCCCGCTGCGGGCCGTGTTCGATTGGGCGCGCCCGCAGGCGCTGCCGGTGTCGGTGATCCCCGGCACCGGACACTTCTTCCACGGCAGGTTGCCGGTGCTCGCACGTCTGGTGCGTCGGGCGCTGGCGAGTGCGGCGGTCGAATGAACGACCGCACGTCGGAATCGCTGCCGCAGGTCGCCACCGTCAGCGGGTTGCGCAAGTCGTACGCCGGGCGCGAAGTGGTTGCCGGCGTCGATTTGGTGCTCGAGCCGGGCGAATGCTTCGGTCTGCTCGGTCCGAACGGCGCGGGCAAGACGACGACGCTGAAGCTCTGCCTGGGGCTTGCCGAACCGGATGCGGGAACGATCACGATGTTCGGTCTCGCGTTGCCGCAGCACGCGCGCGCGGCGCGTCGGCGCATCGGGGTGGTGCCGCAGATTGACAGTCTCGATCCGGATTTTTCGGTGCGCGAGAACCTGCTGGTCTACGGCCGCTATTTCGGCATGACCGATGCGTCGATCCGCGCCCGGATCCCTGAACTGCTGGAGTTCGCGAATCTGGGCGGACGCGAGGATGCGAAGATCCAGGCGCTCTCGGGTGGCATGAAACGACGGCTGACGCTCGCGCGCGCGCTGATCAACGACCCGGACCTGATCATCCTCGA
This sequence comes from Burkholderiales bacterium, assembly GCA_014379045.1. Classification (GTDB taxonomy): domain Bacteria; phylum Pseudomonadota; class Gammaproteobacteria; order Burkholderiales; family CAIKXV01; genus CAIKXV01. Next base: position 4,791 of record JACMMK010000149.1, on the reverse strand, counting down.
CGAACCGACCACCGGGCTCGACCCGCAGGCGCGCCACGTGATCTGGGATCGACTCAAGCAGTTGACCGCGCAGGGCAAGACCCTGCTGTTGACCACGCATTTCATGGAGGAAGCCGAGCGCCTGTGCACCCGGCTCTCGGTGCTCGATCAGGGGCGGGTGATCGCCAGCGGCGAGCCCCGTACGTTGATCGCGCAACATATCGAACCGCAGGTAGTCGAGGTCTACGGCGAAGGCGTCGAGCAGTGGGCGAGCGGGCACGCGGTGGCACTTAGCGAGCGCTGCGAGCGTACCGGCGAGACGGTGTTCTGCTATGCGCACGATGCCGGCCCGCTGGTGGCGAGTCTCAACGACTGGCCGGCTCTGCGCCACCTGCATCGACCCGCCAACCTCGAAGACCTGTTCCTCAAGCTCACCGGGCGCGAGATGCGCGACTGACGATGGCCGCTTCGTATCTGCGCGTGCCCCGACCGAGTCTGCGCAGCCTGCATGTGTGGCGCCGCAATTTCATGGTCTGGCGCAAGCTCGCGATCCCCTCGATGCTCGGCAACTTCGCCGACCCGGCCTTCTACATGCTCGCGCTGGGCTATGGGCTGGGCAGCCTGCTGCCGGCGGTCGAAGGCATGTCGTACATCGCGTTCCTCGCGGCCGGCACGATCTGCTACAGCACGATGAACACGGCGACCTTCGAGGCACTGTACTCGGCGTTCTCGCGGATGCAGATACAGCGGACCTGGGATGCGATCCTGAATGCACCGCTGTCGCTCGACGACATCGTGACCGGCGAGACGTTGTGGGCAGCGACGAAGAGCGTGTTCTCGGGGGTGGCGATCCTCGTCGTCGTGTGGGTGCTGGGCCTCGCCGAGTCGTGGCAGGTGCTCTGGTTGATTCCGCTCGCGCTGCTGATCGGCCTCTGCTTCGCCGGCATGGGGCTCATCATGACGGCGCTCGCGCCGAACTACGACTTCTTCATGTACTACTTCACCCTGGTGGTGACGCCGATGACGCTGCTGTGCGGCGTGTTCTTCCCGGTGACGCAGCTGCCCGGCTGGCTGCAGGCGGTCTCGGCGGCGCTGCCGCTCAGTCATGCGGTGGCGATCGCGCGGCCGCTGCTCGCGGGAGACACGCCGACGGGTGTGCCGTTGCACCTCGCGGTGCTCGCGGGTTACGGCTTCGTCGGGTTCAATATCGCGCTGGTGCTCGCGCGCAGGCGGCTGCTACGCTGAATCTCCATCGTCCCGGCTCGCTTTTGAGCGCACTGTCATGCTCTGGATAAAAGCGTTTCACATCATCTTCGTCGTCACCTGGTTCGCCGGGCTGTTCTATCTGCCGCGCCTGTTCGTCAACCTCGCGCTGGTGCCGGCGCAAAGCCACGCCGAGCGCGACCGGTTGCTGTTGATGGCGCGCAAGCTGTATCGGTTCATGACGCCGCTCGCCGTGCTCGCCGTGGCACTCGGTCTGACGCTGTGGATCGGGTTCGGGTATCGCGGCGGCTGGCTGCATGCGAAAGCGGCATTGACCGTGCTGCTGATCGGGTATCACCTCTGGTGCGGCCGTGCGCTGCGAGGTTTGGTCGCCGGCACCGACCGACGCGGCCATGTGTTCTATCGCTGGGTGAACGAACTGCCGGTAGTGGTGTTGTTCGCCGCCGTGCTACTGGCGGTGCTGAAACCCTTCTGACGCGGGGGACCGGTGAAAAGCCTGTTGGCCGCCCGCCCGTGCGGATACCCGTGCCGGCGACGAGCGGGCGCACTGGCTGGCGTGCTCGTCGGCGCAATGTCGCTGGGGTCGGTCCTGGCCGCGAGCGCGGTGCCGGCGATCGAATCGATGTTCCTCGTGCGCAGCTCGCCGCTTGCCGGGTTTCAGTTTCACGCCGCCGAGGGGCTGTGGCACGAGATGCGGACGGGTGATCGCCTGACGCTCGTGCGCGAGCGCGACAATGTCCACGATCCGAATGCGATCCGGGTCGAGTGGCGTCAGGTCACGCTGGGCTATGTGCCGCGCCGCGACAACCGGCAGGTTGCCCTCCAGATCGATCTGGGGGCGGCGCTCGAAGCCCGCATTTCACGACTGCGCGAAGCGAAGAACCCGTGGGACCGGATCGAGTTCGAGATCGTGCTGGTGCTCGGAAAGTAGCAGTGGGCGTGCCACCGCCTCGCGTTCGCCCGGGCGCGCGAACTCAGTCGACCTCGGCACCGTACACCGCGTCGATCGAGTGCGCGAAGCGCTGCATCACCATCGGCCGCTTCACCTTCAACGTCGGGGTCAGCATGCCGTTGTCGATCGTCCACGGTTCCTGTACCGGGATCACCCGGCGCACCCGCACATAGCGCGGAAAATCCTTGAGCTGCTGATTCGCGAGCCGCACCAGTTTCTTCTCGTCGGTGTCCTGCGACACGGTCACCAGCGTGAGGAAGTGACGACCCTCGCCTACCAGCATCACCTGCTCGAATACCGGATTGTCGAGCAGCGCAACCTCGGCTTCTTCGGGCGGAAACTTCTCGCCGTTGGACAGCACGATGAGGTCTTTCGAGCGCCCCCGGATGTAGATCTTGCCGTCGCGGATCTCGACGATGTCGCCCGTATCGAGCCAGCCGTCGGCCGAGAGCACCTTCGCGGTGGCCTCGGGGTTGCGCCAGTAGCCCTGCATCACCGAGGGCCCGCGCACCATCAGCACGTTCGCCTCGGAGACGCGGTACTCGAGTCCCGCGAGTGGTTGTCCCACCGAGCTCGGATCGTTGTCGGTCTCGCGGTTGGCGGCGATCACCGGTGAGGCTTCGGTCAATCCGTAGCCCTGGATCATCGGCAATCCCAGGCCGATGAACGTGCGCGCGATGCGCAGTTCGAGCTTGGCACCGCCGGCACCGGCCAGGCGCAACCGTCCCCCAAGCTTGGCCAGGATCGGCACGCCCACCAGCGGCTGCAAGCGCGCGTAGGCGAGGCGTTCGAGCAGATTGGCTTCGCCCAGGAACGCCTTCCATCCATAGCGCACGGTGATCCGCAACAACGTGCGCTTGACGCTCGAACCCGCCACCGCCTGCTCGATGCGCGCGAGAAACCGCTCGAACAGGCGCGGCACGGCGATCAGCAAGGTCGGACGCACTGCCGCGAGATCGTCGCCGATCTGCTGGATGCCGCGCGCGAAGGCGACACACGCACCGGCGTGCAGCATCAGGTAATAGCCGCAGGTGCGCTCGAACATGTGCGACATCGGCAGCACCGAGAGTGCGGTGTCGGTATCACGCAGTTCGATCACCTGGGCACTCGCCTCGACGTTGGCGAGTATGTTGGCATGAGAGAGTTTGACGCCCTTCGGCTTGCCCGTGGTACCCGAGGTGTAGACCACCGTGGCGAGCGTGTCGGGGTCGAGCGACTGCACTTCGAAGTCCGTCGACCCGGACCCTTCGGCGTCCGTGGCGAGAAAGGCATCGACCGTTTCGACGCTGGCGACGCTGTCGTCGCGTGCGCCTTCGATGCAGACCACGGTCGGCATCACCGGCATCAGTTCGCGCAGGCGCGCGAGCGTGCGCGGGGTATCCAGTACCAGCAGCCGTGCGTCGGAGTTGCCGACGCACCAGGCGATGTTCTCGGCGTTGTCGATCACGTACAGCGGCACCACTACCAGGCCCATGCCGAGGGCGGCCTGATCGATCGCCACCCACTGCACGCTGTTCTTCAGGCAGATCGCGACCCGGTCGCCCTTCTCGAAGCCGCGGTCGCGAAATGCCTGCTGCCAGCGGCGGGCGAGGCTGGTCACCGCCGCGACCGTATAATCGCGCCACCCGGCGGAGGCGTCGCCACTGCCGCTTTCCCCGCTGTCGTGCCATTGCCGGTACAGCACCTTGTCCGGCGTGCCTGAATGACGTTGCAGCAGTTGCGCGAGGTTGGTCATGCCCAGAGGCGTTCGTTGGGAAGCATTCAGGTTGGCGGGGCGCGCGCCGAGGTGAGTGGCGGCGAAGCAGTGCGCTATTTTGCGCCGTGTCCGCGCGGTCTGGAGGCGGCGTTGGTCAGCGAACTCGCGCACCTAGGCGCGCGCGACGCGGCTGCGGTGCCCGGTGGAGTCGCATTTCACGGTGATCGTGCGCTCGGCTACCGGGCAAATCTCGAGAGCCGGCTCGCTAGCCGCATCCTGCAGAGCGTCGGCGAAGGGCGTTACGCCAACGAGCAGGACATCTACGCGTTCGCTAAGTCGATCGACTGGCCGCGTCTGTTCACCGTCGAGCGCACGGTGCGGGTCGACGTATCGGCGATCCGTGCGCCGTTGAAGAGTCTCGAATTCGTGACCCTGCGAGTGAAGGACGCGATATGCGACCGCTTCCGCGCCGACCAGGGTGCGCGCCCGAACGTCGACACGCAGGCGCCCGACGTTCGGGTGCAGGTATTCCTCACGGTCGATATGTTGACCGTCTACCTCGACCTGTCCGGCGAGCCGTTGTTCAAGCGCGGCTGGCGCGAGGACACGGGTGAGGCGCCGTTGCGCGAGAACCTCGCCGCGGGCCTGATCGCGCTGTCGGGCTGGCAGCCGGGGACGGTATTTCTCGATCCGATGTGCGGTGCCGGGACGCTGGCGATCGAGGCCGCGCAGATCGCGCTCGGCCAGGCGAGCGGCCTCGGGCGCAGCTTCGGCTTCGAGCGCCTGCGCGACTTCGACGAGGCTTTGTGGACGCAGATGCGCGCGGCGGCCAACGATCGTGTCGATCGTGGCCGGCGCCAGGTGACGATCTTCGCGTCGGACCGCGAGGGCTCGGCGATGGTCGATGCGCGCGCCAATGCCGCGCGCGCCGGGGTCGAGC
>JACMMK010000012.1 GCA_014379045.1 Burkholderiales bacterium | reverse complement strand
GCGCCCGGCGCCCGCGCCGCTTGCAGCAGTCCGGGTCGGACGCTTCGATTCGTTCATCCAGTCTCCTCGTCGGCTTCGGTCGCCGTCGCCCACTGCAGTAGCGCGTGCCGAGCGCGTCGGCGCGCGCTGCGGCGAGAGTGTATCGACATGGCGTGCCTGCCGCCATGCATGGTGACGCCATCGGCCGCACGGTGTTCCGGACTATGATCGGCCATGTTCGAATGGATCGATTCCGTTGCGGCCTTTGAAGCCGTGCTCGCCCGGCTGATGCCGGAACGGTCGTTAGACGACGCGCGCGCTTCGACGAACCCCACCGTCACGACGACGCCGATCGGCCTCGACACCGAGTTCATGCGGGTACATACGTACTTTCCTGAGCTCGCGCTGATACAGATAGGCCGTGCCGGCGAGACGCCATGGTTGATCGATCCGAAGGCCTGCGGCTCGCTCGCGCCGCTCGGCGCGTGGCTGCGCTCCGCCGCTGATGTCAAGCTCATGCACAGCGCAAGCGAGGACCTCGTCGCGCTGGCGCCGATCGCGAGAGCGCCGATCGCCGGGTTGTTCGACACGCAGATCGCCGCAGCGTTCGCCGGTCTTGGCGCAGGGCTCGGCTATCAGAAGCTCGTGCAGCTCGAACTCGGCGTCGACATCGAGAAAGGCGAGACGCGGTCCGACTGGTTGCGGCGCCCGCTTTCGCCGCAGCAGATGGGCTATGCCGCGATCGATGTCGTGCATCTCCCTGCACTGTACGAAGCGCTGTGCGTGCGCCTGGAAGCGCGCGGCATGCTCGACTGGTGCCGTGAGGATTGCGCCCGGCTGGCCGCCAATGCCGGCGGCGAGATCGACCCCCAGCCGCATCTGGCCTTCACCGCTTTCTGGCAAGCCCCTCCCGAGCAACAGGCGCGGCTGCGGCGGGTGCTGCGCTGGCGCGATGCACTGGCGCAGCAGATCAACCGTCCCCGCCTCTGGATCTTCGACAACGCGGTGGCGATGGCGTTGATCGAGACGCCTCCCGATCAACCGGCAGCGCTCGCGGTGAGGCTCGCCGGGCAGCGTAGCTTTCCGAAACGCGAACTCGGCAACCTGTACGACCTGCTGCAGGCCCCGCTCGATGCGCACGGCGGTCCGGTACCGGCGATCGCACCGCCGATCCGCGGCGAAGTCGCGTTGCGTGCAAGCCGCGCGCGCGAGCGTATCGCCGCACGTGCGAGCGAAATCGACCTGCCTGCCTCGGTGCTGTGCCCGCGCCGGATGATCGAGGCCTGGGTGCGGGGGGAGTCGCCGGGGGAACTGCAGGGCTGGCGTGCCACGGTGTTGCGCGACGTATTCCAGAGCAGTTGAGCGCGCACGCGACGCTTTCGTTCGTACTGCGCTCAGGAAAAATCCCGCGACTCGGTGACCAGGCGCCCAAGCAGCCGGGTATCGTCGACCAGCCGCCCCGCCACCAGATGCACCACCTCGCCCTCGCGCTGCACATGACCGTAGACGGTCATCAGCCGCGACCCCAGCACTTCGCGCCGCTGCCGCTCGACCAGCGTCGGCCAGACCACGACGTTGATGTAGCCGGTCTCGTCCTCGAGCGTGACGAACACCACGCCGCTCGCGGTGGCCGGGCGCTGCCGGCAGGTGACGATGCCGCAAGCGCGGATCGTCTGTCCGTTGCGCGCTGATCGCACCGCTTCGGCCGTCGACAACCCGCGCGCCTTCAACTGCTCACGCAGCAAGGCGAGCGGATGGCGGCGCAGGGTGAGCCCCAGGCTCGCATAGTCGAGCACCACATCCTCGCCTTCGGTCGGTGCAAGCAGCGAGGGCTGCACCGCATCGCGCGGCGAACGGGTGAGCGCAGTATCGGCGTCCAGGCCGAGTGCCTGCCACCAGGCCTCGCGTCGATGGCCGGCCAGGCCGGTGAGCGCATCGGCGGCCGCAAGCGCATTGACATCGGTGCGCGGCAGCTGTGCGCGCCGTGCGAGATCGGCGACGTCGACGAATGGCGCCTGCGCGCGCGCAGCGACCAGGCGCTGCACGCCGCTGACGGACAGGCCCTTGATCATCTTGAGGCCGAGTCTCAACCCTGGACTCGATCCGGCACCCGCCCCAGCCACCGGCCGCGCGCCTTCGAGCACGCAATCAAAAACACTCACGTTGACATCGGGCGGCAGCACGGGCACCCCATGACGCTTCGCATCCTGCACGATCTCGGACGGCGAGTAGAACCCGAGCGGCTGCGCGTTCAGCAGGCCGCACGCGAACGCCGCCGGGTGATGACATTTCAACCAGCACGACACATAGACGAGCAGCGCGAAGCTCGCCGCATGCGACTCGGGAAAACCATACTCGCCGAAACCCTGGATCTGCCGGAAGATCTGCTCGGCATATTCGGCGCTGTAGCCGCGCGCGAGCATGCCGGCGAACAGCTTGTCGCGAAACGGTTCCAGGCCGCCCTTGCGTCGCCATGCCGCCATCGCGCGCCGCACGCGATCGGCCTCGCCCGGCGTGAAGCCGGCGGCGACGACGACCAGCTGCATCACCTGCTCCTGGAAGATCGACACGCCGAGCGTGCGCTCGAGTACCGCCTGCACCGCGGCCGACGGATAGGTGACCGCTTCGAGCCCCTGCCGCCGGCGCAGGTACGGGTGCACCATGCCGCCCTGGATCGGACCCGGACGCACGATCGCCACCTCGATCACCAGATCGTAGAAGCGCGCGGGCTTCAACCGCGGCAGCATCGTCATCTGCGCGCGCGACTCGATCTGGAACACCCCGATCGTGTCGGCGCGCTGGATCATCGCGTAGGTCGTCGGATCTTCGGCCGGGATGTCGGCGAGACACCAGGGCCGGTCGGGTGCGATCGATGACGCGCGCGGAGCACTCGGGGCCGGCGTGGCGTGGACGTCGTGGGTGATGTGGGCGTCGCAGGTGACGTGGGCCACGTGAGCGACGCGAGCCGCGTGAGGGACTGGGGCCGAGGGGGCGACCTGCGCGGCGTGGGAGACGTGCGCAGCCCCCACCGCGTTGTACACCCCGAACGCATCGAGTGCATCGAACGTCTTGCGCACCGCGGTCAGCATGCCGAGTGCGAGCACATCGACCTTGAGCAGGCCGAGCGCATCCAGATCGTCCTTGTCCCACTGGATCACCGTACGCCCGGCCATCGCCGCATTCTCGACCGGTACCAGTCGGGTCAGCTTGTCGCGCGCGATCACGAACCCGCCACTGTGCTGCGACAGATGCCGGGGAAACCCCACCAGCAGGTGCGCGAACTCGACCACCTGCGCGAGCACCGGATTGTCGGGGTCGAACCCGGCTTCCAGCAGACGCTCGCGCTGGATCTCGCGCCCGTCCCACCAGGCCATCGTCTTGGTGAGGCGATCGACCTGGTCGAGCGAGAGTCCGAACGCCTTGCCGACATCGCGCAGTGCCGAGCGCGGCCGATACGTCGCGAGTGCGGCGGTGAGTGCGGCGCGGTCGCGACCGTACTTCGTGTACAGGTACTGCATCACCTCTTCGCGTCGCTCGTGCTCGAAGTCGACATCGATGTCGGGCGGCTCGTTGCGCTCCCTCGAGATGAAGCGCTCGAACAGCACCTGCATCCGCTCCGGGTCGACCTCGGTGATGCCGAGCGCATAGCAGACCGCGGAGTTGGCGGCCGAGCCGCGCCCCTGGCACAGGATGCCGCGGCCGCGCGCGAAGCGGACGATGTCGTGCACGGTGAGAAAGTAGGCTTCGTATGCGAGCTCGGCGATCAGCGCGAGCTCGTGCTCGATGCCCTTCGACACCTTCCCGGGCGTGCCCGCGGGGTAACGTTCGACCAGCCCCTCGAACGTGAGCCGGCGCAGCCAGCTCGTCGCGGTTTCGCCCTCGGGCACCAGCTCGCGCGGATACTCGTAGCGCAGTTCGTCGAGCGAGAACGTGCAGCGCGCAGCGATCTCGACCGACTGCGCGAGTAACTCGGGCGGATACAGCTGTGCCAGGCGTGCGATCGGACGCAAGCAGCGCTCGGCGTTGGGCAGCACCCGCCGGCCGAGCTCGGCGAGCGGCGTCACCGCGCGCACCGCGGCCAGCACATCGTGCAGCGGCTTGCGCTCGCGCCGAT
>JACMMK010000148.1 GCA_014379045.1 Burkholderiales bacterium | reverse complement strand
TGTCGCGCTGGAGAGCATGGGTTTCAAGACCTTCGGCTTCGCGGGAGGTCGTCAGGATGTGTGGGAACCGGACCATGATGTGTACTGGGGACGCGAGACGAAGTGGCTCGGCGGCGACGTCCGCTATTCGACGGGATCGCCAGGCGTCGAAGGTCACGGTGTGCTCGACAAGGACGACGATAGCGCAGTGCCGCATTCGCGTGACCTCGAGAACCCTTTGGCCGCGGTGCAGATGGGCTTGATTTACGTAAACCCGGAAGGCCCGGAAGGCAAGCCGGACCCACTCGCGGCAGCGATCGACATCCGCGAAACGTTCGCCCGCATGGCGATGGACGACGAAGAGACCGTTGCCCTGATCGCCGGCGGACACACGTTCGGCAAGACCCATGGCGCGGCGCCGTCTGAGCACGTTGCAGAAGAGCCGGAGGCGGCCGGCATCGAGGCCCAGGGCTTTGGCTGGAAGAACAGCTTCGGCACCGGCCAGGGCCGCGACACCATCACCAGCGGACTGGAAGTCACCTGGACCACCACGCCGACGCAATGGAGCAATGATTATTTCGTGCACCTGTTCGGGTTCGAATGGGAACTGACCAAAAGTCCGGCGGGCGCGCATCAGTGGGTCGCCAAGGGCGGCGACGGGCTCATTCCGGATGCACATGACCCCGTCAAGCGTCACCGCCCGACAATGTTGACGACCGACCTCTCGCTGCGGCTCGATCCTGCGTATGAAAAGATTTCGCGGCGCTTTCTGCAAAACCCCGACCAGTTTGCCGATGCCTTTGCGCGCGCCTGGTTCAAGCTGACCCACCGCGATATGGGGCCGCGCGTGCGCTATCTCGGCGCTGAAGTGCCGGCCGAAGAACTCATCTGGCAAGACCCGATCCCCGCGCTTGACCATGCGCTCGTCGATGACCACGACGTTGCAGCCTTGAAAAAGCAGGTGCTCGCATCAGGCTTGACCGTACCCCAACTCGTTTCGACCGCGTGGGCTTCGGCGTCTACGTTCCGGGGCTCCGACAAACGGGGCGGCGCGAATGGTGCGCGTATTCGCCTGTCGCCGCAGAAGGACTGGGCGGTCAACCAGCCACAACAACTTGCCAAAGTGCTGCAGGTGCTGGAGGGCCTACGCACCGCGTTCAATTCCTCGCAGTCCAGCGGCAAGAAGGTGTCGATGGCCGACCTGATCGTATTGGCAGGTAACGCGGGCGTAGAGCAAGCGGCCAGAAACGCAGGCCACGAAGTCGATGTTCCCTTCGTTCCAGGGCGCATGGACGCATCGCAGGCGCAGACCGACGTCCACTCGTTTGCGCCGCTCGAGCCGATCGCAGATGGTTTTCGCAGTTACCAGAAAACACGCTACAGCGTACCGGCCGAGGCCCTGCTGATCGACCGGGCGCAGCTGCTGACGTTGACGGCGCCGGAGATGACCGTGCTGGTGGGTGGCCTGCGGGTGCTGGGTGCCAATGTGGGTCAGACCAGGGACGGCGTCCTCACCAAGATGCACGGCGCGTTGAGCAACGACTATTTCGTCAATCTGCTCGACATGAGTACGGCGTGGAAGCCGGTTTCGGCCGCCAACGACCAGTTCGAAGGGCGTGACCGCAAGACCGGCGAACCAAAGTGGACGGCTACCCGCGTCGACCTGATCTTCGGCTCGAACGCCCAGTTGCGCGCCGTCGCCGAGGTTTATGCGTCTGCCAACGCGGGAAAGAAGTTTGTCGAGGATTTCGCGGCTGCATGGACGAAGGTAATGAATCTGGACCGCTTCGACATCGCGTGAGGCGGATTGTGCTGCGTTGCGCTGCAGGCCGGACGCGTTGTCCGGCCTGCTGTACACCGTCACTTGGGGGAACAGTCCGGGCGGTGTGTCGGGAACGGGTCGCAGCCCGGCGGGGGGTGCGAACTGACGTTCGGCGAGCGCAATCTGCCCAAATACCGGCAAGTCCGGCGCCTGGCTGGCGACGTGGTTCAGCGCTCGAGAAACTGCCGCTTTTCCTTGATCTTCGAGTACTCGTCGGCTTCCGGCAGCTGCTCCTTCTTTTCGATCAGCGCCTTCCACGATTTCGCGAGGTCGGCGTTCAATGCGATGAAGTCTTTCTGACCGTCCGGCACGTCGTCCTCGGCGAAGATCGCTTCGACCGGGCACTCGGCGACGCATAACGTGCAATCGATGCATTCGTCCGGGTCGATGACCAGCATGTTCGGACCCTCACGAAAGCAATCCACCGGGCACACATCGACGCAATCGGTGTACTTGCACTTGATGCACGTTTCGGTGACGACATAAGTCATGGGACGACAATCCTCTCTGAACGACGCAGTAAAACCCCGTATCTTAGCAGCGCCCGCACCCGTCAGGCTGGGACCGCAGACCGGTCAGCGGACCGGGAGCGTGACTTTCCCGCGCCGCGCTTTTTCGCTACCCTGAGGCATTGAAAGTCGCGCGGCCCCCCCTATCTTTGGAAGCTACCGCCGTGTTCTTCACTTCAGCGGTCTATCCAGCAGCGAGGTAAACACATGAGCAGCGAGCAGGTGGTTCACGTCAGCGACGCCACGTTCGAGCACGACGTGCTGCAATCCGATACCCCGGTCCTGGTTGATTACTGGGCCGAATGGTGCGGTCCGTGCAAACTGATCGCGCCGGTGCTCGACGAAGTCGCCGGCGAGTATGCCGGTCGTCTGAAGGTAGCAAAAGTGAACATCGACCAGAACGCCGGGGCACCGACGCGTTACAACGTGCGCGGTATTCCGACGCTGATGCTGTTCAAGGCCGGCGCGGTCGAAGCCACCAAGGTTGGCGCGATGTCCAAATCACAGCTGACTGCATTCATCGACAGTCACCTGTAGCCGCACAGCGCGGCGCCGAAAAGAGTTCGCGTGATCGGGCCGGCGCCGCTCAGGACCTTGCCTGGGGCAGCGGTTTGTAGTCTTGGTACCGGGCTGCTATTATCGACGGTTTTGCGGCGTCTTTTCTGCACCGGAAAGCCCGCGCTGGGCCACTCAACAGTGGGTCTTCGCGATGTCTCCGGAGTGCGCCAGGTCGCTCGCAGGAAGAACGCGGTAAAGAACGGAACGCGGTAAAGAGGTTTGCGCCGCAAGCGGCGTACCGGCGTTTCGCCGAGGCCGGACAGCGCATCGGTATTCGTGGCGTGGTCGATCTCGGCACCGTCAAAGCGACATTATGAGGATACGTTCATGAAAGCCGAAGTGCATCCGGTTTACGCCGAGATCAACGTCACCTGCAGTTGCGGCAACACGTTCAAGACCCGTTCGACGCTCGCGCGCGATCTGCAGGTCGAGGTCTGTTCCGCATGCCACCCGTTCTACACCGGCAAGCAGAAGATTCTCGACACCGCGGGTAGGGTCGAGAAGTTCCGTCAGAAGTACGCGAAGAAAGCCGCCTAGGCGCACTCGCTCGCGGCGCGGTTGCGGCGCCGTGCAAGGCCCGCCAGATGCTTGATACGTGCGCAACGGGCGGGCCGCGCGGCACCGGGTGCGACCCGCCCGCGTAACGATTCCCGGAGCATACCGGCGAACGTCCACCATCAGGGAAAGGGCCGGGCGGCTCGTTGACCTGGGCGCACTGGCCGCAGCGCGTCGACGCGCCTCACACTCCGAAGCCGACGACCGCGGCGGCTCACCATGGCGCGGACCTCGCTGCCCGGATTTCGAATGGCACCCACCCCGCGCCTGTTCTCTGCACCCGACGACCGTGCCGACGAGGCCCGAAACCGGCTGCATGCCCTGTTCACCGTATTGTTGTGCGGGACGTGGGTGTTCACGGGCCTCGTCGCCCATGACCCGTGGAAACCCGACGAGGCGTACACGTTCGGTCTGGTCCTGCATATCCTGCAGACCGGCGACTGGATCGTGCCGACGCTGGCGGGCGAACCGTTCATGGAGAAGCCGCCGATCTTCTTCATTACCGCGGCGGCCTTCGCGGGAGTGTTCGGTTCGCTACTCGAGCTGCACGATGCGGCGCGACTCGCCGCCGGTTTCTATCTGTGCGTCGTGCTCTTTTTCGTCGGCCTGTCTGCACGTGAACTCTATGGTCGTGAACACGCCTGGGTCGCCCCGCTCGCGCTGATCGGCTGCGTGGGCTTGCTGATCCGCGCCCACCAGATGATCACCGATACCGCACTCCTCGCGGGGTTCGCGATCGGCCTCTACGGGTTGTGTCTGGGACTTCGGCGCCCCGCCTGGGCCGGCATTGCGCTCGGCACCGGTGCCGGGCTCGGATTCATGGCGAAAGGGCTGCTCGCACCAGCCGTGCTGGGTCTTTGCGCCTTGCTCCTCCCGGTGCTGTTCCGCACGTGGCGCCACCGCGCTCATGCATGGACGCTGCTCGCTGCGTGCGCAGCGATCCTGCCGTGGCTGATCGTCTGGCCGTGGGCGCTGCGAAACCGCTCGCTCGAACTGTTCAACGAGTGGTTCTGGGTGAACAATTTCGGACGCTTCCTCGGCCTGAACGATCTGGGCCCGGAGTCCGCGCCCGGTGAGTATTTCGTGATGATGCTGTGGTACGCATGGCCTGCGCTGCCGCTGGCGGGTTGGATGTTGTGGCAACGAGGGCGCGAAGTCCTGCGCACCCCGCAGTTGCAGTTGCCGATGCTGGTGTTCGTGGTCACGTTCGCCACGTTGTCGATATCGGCCGATGCGCGCGAGCTGTACGCGATGCCGATGCTGCTGCCGCTGTCGTTGCTGGCCGCGGCATCGATCGATGGGCTGCGCCGAAGCGCCGCCAATTTTCTCGACTGGTTCGGCATCATGACCTTCGGCCTGCTCGCGTTCGTGCTCTGGACCGGATACGTGGCGCTGCTGACCGGTTGGCCCGAGCAACTCGCCCGACAGCTCGCCGAGGTCCACCCCGGCTTCGATGCCCGCTTCGATCCGTGGTCGCTGGTGGCCGGGATGGCGGCAACGCTCGTCTGGATCGGCCTCGTCTGGCGCGTGGGTCGCTCGAACCGGCGCGCGATCGTCAATTGGGCCGCGGGGCTCACGCTGTTCTGGGCGCTGACCAACCTGTTCTTCCTCGCCTACATCGACCACGGCAAGTCTTACCGCGGCATGATCGCCGAATTGAACGTGCACCTGCCGCAGCAATATCGGTGCGTGGCAAGCCAGACGCTCGGCGAAAGCCAGCGCGCGCTGCTCGACTACTTCGCGGGGTTGAAGACCCGCAGCGTGGAACGCTCCCGCGCCGCGGCAGAAGAATGCGACGTGTACCTGTGGCAGGGCTGGGCCTGGGACGACGAAGCGCTGTCGGCGCCGTGGGTCAAGGTGTGGGAGGGGGCCCGCCCGGGGGACCGCAAGGAGTTGTATCGGCTTTATCAGCGGCCGGCAGGGTAGCGCCGACAGGTTCGCACAGCGCCTCAGCCGGGGCCTGGGGCACTGCGTCGCATCGACCCGCCACCTTCCGCGTCGCCACCTTCGGCACTCGCGTGGATGCGGTCCGACAGCACGGCGGGCACGGCGATGCCGAGGCATTCGTACAGACGGGTGAGGTGCAGGCGGAACAGCGAGTCGAAACTCGCGATCGTCTGTTCCGGATTGTAGTCGCCGAACCACCAAAACCAGTCCGACCCTTCGCACACCGCCAGTCGGCGCAATGCCTCTTCCCGCGCCGCCGGCGCGAGCGTGTCGACGACCCGGTCGAACGCCTGCTTGGCCGCGACCAGCAGATCCCATGCGCGGTTCTTTTCCGGCGCACCGACCCAGGTCGCCAGATCTCCGTATACCCAGCTGCCGGCGCTCAGTCGCGCGAGCGCAGCGGTGGGCACATCGCGCGCGATCAATTCGGCGAACGTGGTCGTGTTGATTACCGGGTGGGCTGCAAGGCGTCGGTAGAGTTCGTCCAGAAAGTAATAGCCGTTGTAAGGGAAATGTTCCCACGCATTCTCGCCATCGAGCATCACGCTGACGACCGGAGGCGTTGGCTCCTCCCAGTCGGCGGCGATCGCTTCGAGCTCGGCTACGAACTGTGCGGCGGCCTCGCCGCTGTGTCGCTTCGAATAGTCGAAGCCGATCAGATCCGACAGCCGGTCGTCGCGAAAGAACAGTCGCATCCCGGTCGGTGCGGCTTCGGCCTGGGAACCCGCGCGCGCCGGCGGCGTGCCTGCGGATGGCAATGGGCCGTCGACGAGCGTGTACGGACGGTACAACCGCCGGGCGCGCTCGCCGGGCTTCGTCTCGCGCGCCAGGGGAAGACTGTGCATCAACACCGCCTCGCCGCTGGCCGACCATTGGCTGCCGCGCGCCGCGAGAATTGCCAACACGGCTTCGGACACCGCGCCCTCGGCCGGCCATACGCCGGCTGGCGGCACGCCGAAGCGCGCCTTGTGCTCGTCGAACGCCCGCTCGATATGCGCCTCAACGCGCCCCGAGCCGCCGGGATAGCACGCTGCGACCGGCAGTTCGCTGTTCGGTACAGCGTCTCGCGCCGACACGAAGTCGACCATCAGCGGTGCGAGCGGATGGCAATCGGGCGTTGTCGACAACTCGACCTGCCCGCGCGCCGCGAGGTCGCGCCAGCGCCCGATCACGCGCGTGATCTCGACGCCGATCAATGCGAGCAGTTCGACGCGCTGCGCGTGGGTGTATTGCGCCCCCTGCGCGATCAGCCGTCGCAGCAGCACCTGCTCGCGGCGCAGCGTCTCGCTGGTCCAGGCCAGGTGATACCAGGTCGCCAGATCGGTCAGGTACTCGCCGGACAGGTAGTCGGTGAGATCGCTACCATCGGCGGTACAGCGCCGATGAATGTCGGCAAGTCTGGTGAACCCGGCGAACGGTTCGATCATCGTCCGCGGGTTGGCACGGAAGCACAGGTCGAGCACCTGGGCGCGATCGTAGCGACTCAACGCGCCCGGTTCTTCGACCGCGAGGGCACGCAGCAGCGGATCGCGGAAAACGCCGGAGGCGAACTGCTCGACGTAGTCGTCGATCTGGCGCGTGAGCACCGGCACGAAGTTCACGACGACGCGCATCCCCGGATGGCGCTCGAGGTGCGCGGCCATGTCGCTGTAGTCCTTCAGCGCATGCAGATAGACCCACGGCAACAGGAATTCGCCGGTGCCGGCGTCGCGATAATCGGGCTGATGCATGTGCCAGAACAGCACGAGGTCGAGGCGTTTGCTCATCGTTCGATCAGGGAGTGTCTAGAAAAGCTCCATCGCTGCAACCCCCGTGCCAGCCTGCCGAGAGTCAAACGCGAACTGTCGCCACCCGCCCGCCCGCGCTGCCCGCGCTCTGGACCGCGCACGCAGCGCGCTCAGCGATTGCGTCGTTGCGACTGGCCGAGCATCTCCGCGGTGACGAGCGTCACGCCGCGCTCCGAGACGTGAAATCGCTGGCGATCCGCCGCCGAATCGTAGCCGATCGTCATGCCTTCGGGAATCCGTGCGCCCTCGTCGATGATCACGCGCCGCAATCGGGCATTGCGGCCGACATCGACCCCGGACAGCAGAACCGAGGCTTCGATCGTCGAATACGAATGCGCATGCACGCCGGAATACAACAGCGACCCTCGCACGAGGGCACCGCTGATGATGCAACCGCCCGAGATCAGCGAATCGACCGCCATGCCCCGACGGTCCTGTTCGTCGAACACGAACTTCGCCGGCGGCAGTTGCTCCTGATAGGTCCAGATCGGCCAGGTACTGTCGTACATGTTCAGTGCCGGCGTGACCCGGGTCAGTTCGAGATTCGCCTCCCAGAAGGCATCGATCGTGCCAACATCGCGCCAGTACGTCGCCTCGCCCTCGGCGCGCACGCAACTGTCGGCGAAGCGATGGGCGAACACGCGATAGCGCGGCACCAGGTGCGGAATCAGATCGTGGCCGAAGTCATGTGTCGAGTGCGGCTCGTCGGCGTCGCGGATCACCTGTTCATAAAGAAATGCGGCATTGAACACGTACACGCCCATGCTGGCGAGCGAACGCGTCGGGTCGTCCGGGAGCGTCGGCGGCTCGGCGGGCTTCTCGTGGAACTCCCGGATGCGGTTGTCGGCATCGACGTCCATCACGCCGAATTCGCGCGCCTCGTCGCGCGGCACGTCGACGCACGCAACCGTGAGGTCGGCCTGCCGGCTCACATGCCAGGCGAGGAGCTTGCCGTAGTCCATCTTGTAGATGTGATCGCCGGCGAGAATCACGACATGCTCGGGCCCGTGCTCGCGCAGGATGTCGAGGTTCTGGAAGATCGCATCGGCAGTGCCGCGGTACCACGATTCCTGGATCCGCTGTTGCGCCGGCAACAGCTGGACGAACTCGTCGAAGCGCCCGTCGAGGAAACTCCAGCCGCGCTGGATATGCTGGATCAGACTGTGCGACTTGTACTGCGTTGCCACGCCAATGCGACGCACGCCGGAATTCACGCAGTTCGACAGCGCGAAGTCGATGATCTTGAACTTGCCGCCGAAGGCGAGCCCGGGCTTTGCGCGCCAGTCGGTCAGCTGCTTCAACCGTGCGCCGCGCCCCCCGGCGAGGATGAGCGCGAACGCGTTCTTGGTCAGCTGACTGACGAAGCGGGGGTTCGACGACGACCCCTCAGCGTGAGTCGTGCCCTCGGTCGCGAGTTCAGGGTGCTCGGGAGTCATCGTTCAGGGCAGCCGTCAAGGCAACGTCGAACTGCTTCAGGCCACGCAGAGGCTGCGCTTACGCCATGCCAGAGGCTTCTGCACCACCACATTCGAAAAGACAGACAGGCAGTCCTGTATGCTTCCAAGCAAGATGAAACACGACCTGCCTATGCAAGTCAACGACTTGTTGCCATCGCCCGACGGTCGCACGCGCAGCGGTACGCCGGCGCCGGTTGCCGACGCGGTTTCCGGCGCGGTTCGAGTCGGTGCCGACAGGGCGCAGACGTCACTTTCGCTGGAACTGTCGGCGCTGCTGCAGGGCACTCTCGATGCACCGTTTGCGTATCTCGGCTTGCATCGCGACGGCGACGGATACGTGTTGCGGGTTTTCGAGCCGTATGCGAGCGCGCTGTGGCTCGTGCAGGACGCGGGGGAAACCGCGGCGCCCGCACCCCGACCCCTGACTCGTATTCATGCCTCGGGACTTTTCGAATGGCGCGGCGCCGAGGCCCCGGCATGGCCGTACCGGTTGCGGGCGAGCCTCGGCGAACACGGCACCCGCGAGTGGCACGATCCGTATTCGTTCGCGGCACAGATCGACGAGGTCGACCTCTATCTGTTCAACGAAGGTCGACTGACCCAGGCGTGGAACACCCTCGGGTGCAGACCCGCTCCGGCGGGAGGCCTGCCCGGCTTCAGGTTCTCGGTGTGGGCACCGAATGCGCAACGCGTCAGTGTGGTCGGCGAGTGGAACGAGTGGGATGGCCGCGTGCACCCGATGCGCTCGCACGGCAGTTCCGGGGTATGGGAGCTGTTCCTGCCCGATCTGCCCGCGGGCGCGCTCTACCGCTACGAGATCCGCAATCGCGACACGGGCGCGGTGTTCACCCACAGCGACCCCTATGCGCGCGCCTACGAGGTGCGCCCCGGCAACGCCAGTGTGACGCCGCATCCCGGCACGCACGCGTGGCAGGACGGCGCGTGGCTCGCGCAGCGCGCGCAGGCGGCGTGGCTCGAGCAGCCGATGAGCATCTACGAAGTGCACGCCGGGTCATGGCGACGCCATCCCGACGGGCGCTTCTACAGCTACCGCGAACTCGCCGACAGCCTGCTGCCGTACGTGCTCGATCTCGGGTACACACATATCGAATTTCTGCCGCTGACCGAGCACCCGCTCGACGAATCGTGGGGTTACCAGAGTGTCGGCTACTTTGCCCCGTCGAGCCGCTTCGGCAGTGCGGACGATCTCAAGCATCTGATCGACCGCTGCCACCAGGCCGGCATCGGCGTCATTCTCGACTGGGTCCCTGGGCACTTTCCCGCCGATCCGTTCGCGCTCGCCCGGTTCGACGGCACCGCCCTGTACGAGCACGACGACCCGCGGCTCGGGCTGCACCCCGATTGGGGCACCTGCGTATTCAATTTCGAGCGCAACGAAGTGCGCAGTTTCCTGCTGTCTTCGGCGAGCTGGTGGCTGGATGAGTTCCATTTCGATGCACTGCGCGTCGATGCGGTGGCCTCGATGCTCTATCTCGACTACTCGCGCGAGCCGGGACAATGGCTGCCGAACAGATTCGGCGGGCGCGAGAACCTCGGCGCGATCGACTTCCTGCGCGAGTTGAACGCGCTGGTCCATGCGCGGTTCCCCGGCGCGTTGACGATCGCCGAGGAGTCGACGTCGTGGCCGATGGTGTCGCGGCCCACCTGGCTGGGCGGGCTGGGCTTCTCGATGAAGTGGAACATGGGGTGGATGCACGACACGCTGTCGTATTTCGCGCTCGACCCGGTGCACCGCCGCTACCACCACCATCAGCTCACGTTCGGCCAGCTCTACGCCTACACCGAAAACTTCGTGTTGCCGCTGTCGCACGACGAGGTCGTTCACGGCAAGCGCTCGCTGCTCGACCGGATGCCCGGCGATGCGTGGCAGCGTTTCGCCGGCGTGCGTCTGCTGCTTGCCCTGCAGGCGTTCACGCCCGCCCGCAAGCTGTCGTTCATGGGCAACGAGTTCGCGCACGGCCGCGAGTGGAATTCGCAGCAGGAACTCGATTGGGGGCTGCTCGCGCTCGACGCACATCGGGGCGTGCAGTCGCTGGTGCGAGATCTGAATCGACTCTACCGCGAAGAGCCTGCCCTGCATCAGCTCGACTTCGAAGCGCCGGGGTTCGAATGGATCGACTGCAACGATGCCGAGCAATCGGTGCTCACGTTCATCCGGCGCGCGCGTGACGGGCGCCACGCCCTGATCGTCCTCAACTTCACTCCGGTGCCGCGGCCTCAGCATCGGCTGGGGGTACCGCAGGCGGGTCGCTATCGCGAAGTGCTGAACAGCGACTCGATGCTCTATGGCGGCGCCAACTTCGGCAACGACGGTTTCGTCGACGCCTGCGCCGAGCCGTGGTCGGGACAACCCGCCTCGATGCGCGTCAACCTGCCACCGCTGGGTGCACTGGCTCTGCTGCCCGAAGCGACCGGTTCGAGCGACGGTCGCTGAGGGGCGAGCGCCTGTGTCCGACTCGATCCGGCGCTTCCTGTTCGAAGGCGCGCCCATCCGCGGCGAGATCGTGCAACTCGACGCGACCTGGCGCGCCGTGCTCGAGCGCCATGCGTATCCGCCGCTGTTGCGCCGGTTGCTGGGCGAACTGATGGCGGCGAGCGCACTGCTGGCGGCCACCCTCAAATTCGACGGCGCGATGGTGATGCAGGTGCAGGGGACGGGGGCACTGAAGTTGCTGGTGGTCGAGTGCACCAGCGCCGGCACCCTGCGCGCCACCGCGAAGTGGGACGCGCTGCCCGAAGACGCCGGCTTCGCCGAGCTGTTCGATCAGGCGCGTTGCGTGATCACCCTGGTGCAGGCGGACGGTTCGCAGAGCTATCAGGGCGTCGTCGAAGTACTGGGCGACAGCGTGTCCGAGATGCTGATGCATTACATGCGGCATTCCGAACAGATCGAGACCACGCTGCTGGTGTCGGCGGACGATCGGCGCGCCGCCGGCTTGCTGCTGCAACGCCTGCCCGACGTGGCAGACGGCGACGCCGACCGTTGGGACCGCCTGCGCATCCTCGCCGGCACGGTCGAGCCGGACGAACTGCTCGAGTTGCCCGCGCCCGACATCATCCGTCGCCTGTTCCACGAGGAAGACGTGCGGGTATTCGAATCACAGCCGCTCGCGTTCCGCTGCTCGTGTTCGAAGGAACGGGTCGAATCGATGTTAAAGATGCTGGGGCCGGAAGAAGTCGAATCGGTGCTCGCCGAGCAGGGGATGGTCGAGGTCACCTGCGAATTCTGCAATCGCGCCTACCGTTTCGACCGCGTCGACTCGGCGCAGCTTTTCTCCGGCGGTACGCGCGCGCCCGGGACACCGACGCGGCACTGACGGGCGTGGGAGCGCCGCG
>JACMMK010000147.1 GCA_014379045.1 Burkholderiales bacterium | reverse complement strand
GGCTGCGCTGTACCGCCAGCCACACCGCGCCGGCGGCGAGCGCGATAACCAGAAGGAGGATCAGCCAGCCGAGCCAGCCGCGTCGGCGTGCGGGAACGAGAACAGCAGGCAGGGGGTCGGGTCGTGCAGCGGGTTCGGACAGCGGACGCAGGGGTTCGGACATTGAGCGAGGTTCGGGACGCGTTCTTGCAACGATGATCTGGGCTAATCTACTGCAATGGAAGGTGCCCCGCCGTGACGAACCGCAATCATCTGTTTCAGTGTGTGTCCGAGCATCGGACGTGGTGCCTGCGCCGGTCGCGGGCGCGGGCAGGCGCATCGGCATGAGCACCATCATCGCCGAGCCCGGTGAAACGACGTTCGCGGGTGACACCGCTGCGGCGCGCACGCTCGAGACCCTGGCTTTCGAGCCGATCCAGAGCAGCCTGCCGGCGCCGTTCCAGACGCGACTCGCAGTCACGCCGCTGGTGGGGGCGCATCTCGCGAGCTTCGACGCGGACGCGGCGCGGCTGATCGATCTGGATCCGGCGCAGGTGCAGCGCCCCGAGTTCGTCGCGTACCTGAACGGCGAGCGACCCTGGCCCGGGGCCGAGCCGAGCGCGATGGTGTATGCCGGGCATCAGTTCGGCGTGTACGTGCCGCAACTCGGCGACGGCCGCGCGATCTCGTTCGGGCAGGTGCGCAACGCGCGCGGCGAGCTGTGGGATCTGCAGTCGAAGGGCGCCGGGCCCACGCCCTACTCGCGCTTCGCCGATGGCCGCGCGGTGCTGCGCTCGACGATACGCGAGTACCTGTGTTCGGCGGCGATGCACGCGCTCGGCGGGCCGACCACGCGCGCGCTGGCGATCGTCGCGAGCAGCGAGCCGGTCGTGCGCGAGAGCGTCGAGACCGGCGCCCTCGTGCTGCGGATGGCGCCTTCGCATATCCGCTTCGGATCGTTCGAGTTCTTCTTCCATCGTGGGCAGCACGAACTCGTGCGCACGCTCGCCGATCATGTGATCGCGCATCACTGTCCTGCGTTCGCGCGCCGCGGGGGCGAGGGCGGGCAGCCGGACTATGCCGAATGGTTCGGCGATATCGTCGAGCGTACCGCGCGGATGATCGCGCACTGGCAGGCGGTCGGGTTCGCGCATGGCGTGATGAACACCGACAACATGTCGATCCACGGCATCACGCTCGATTACGGACCCTTCGGTTTCCTCGAGGCGTTCGACGCCGGTCTGATCTGCAACCATTCCGACGAAGGCGGGCGCTACGCGTTCGACAATCAGCCGGGCATCGGCTACTGGAATCTCGCGTGCCTCGCGCAGGCGCTGACCCCGCTGCTCGAAGTAGACACGCTGAAGGCGATGCTGGCGCGCTACGAGCCGGCCTACAGCGGCCGGTTTCTCGCGCTGATGCGCGCGAAACTCGGGCTCACCGCGGCGCGTGACGACGACCTCGACCTCGTGCGTGAACTGTTCGCGCAGATGCAGCACAGCCGCGCCGATTACACGATCGTGTTTCGTCGGCTGTGCGATCTGGGCGCGTCCGGCGGGCCGCGCGCGAGCGCGCAGGTGCGCGACCTGTTTCTCGACCGCGAGCGCTTCGAGCGCTGGGGCGCGCGCTATCGTGCCCGCGTGCTCGAAGACTCCGGCAGTGAAACGTTCGACGATCCGGCGCGCGCGGCACGCATGCGCGGGGTCAACCCGAAGTTCATCCTGCGCAATTATCTCGCGCAGACAGCGATCGAGGCGGCGCAACGCGGCGACTATGCCGAGATCGGGCGTTTGCTGCATCTGTTGCAGCACCCCTTCGACGAGCACCCCGCGCACGAAAGTTACGCGGCATTGCCGCCCGACTGGGCCACCGGTATCGCGGTCAGTTGCTCGTCCTGAGCGCAGGAAAACGTCACCTGCGCACCGTACAATAGCGGCTCGTCGGCAGGCTTCGGTGCGGCGCTTGACCGGGGTCAAGGCCATCGTCCTGGCGCACGCCTAGATTGGTTCGTCGAGCGGACATCGACACCATCCGCACGCAGTTCGGGGCGGGGTCGAAGGAAGCATGCCGCCCGGTGCCGGTGTCCGGGCAGGGCATCGGCAGGGCCTCGGCACCGACGCCTAGAGTCAAAAAAGCATCCGTCCTGCTGCGCTCCCGTCTGCGCATCCTGTTTTCGCAACTGCCGTCACTCACTCCCCGCGGTCATGGAAGGCTCGTCAAGATGAAGATCCACGAGTATCAGGGCAAGGAAATCCTGCGTCGCTTCGGCGTGCGCACGCCGCGCAGCATCCCGGCGTTCAGCGTCGATGAAGCGGTCAAGGCCGCGCAGGATCTCGGCGGCAAGGTGTGGGTGGTCAAGGCGCAGATCCATGCCGGCGGACGCGGCAAGGGCGGTGGCGTCAAGGTCGCGAAGTCGATCGAGGACGTGCGCACGCAGGCCGGAGCGATTCTCGGCATGCAGCTCGTCACCCATCAGACCGGTCCTGAAGGTCAGCGCGTCAGGCGCCTGTTGATCGAAGAAGGGGCCGATATTCGTTCAGAGTTGTACGTCGGCATGGTTGTCGATCG
>JACMMK010000011.1 GCA_014379045.1 Burkholderiales bacterium | reverse complement strand
GGTCATCTCGCTCGGCGCGGGCTGCGAGTCGTTGGGGGTCGTCGTCCACGAGATCTGCCACGCACTCGGCCTGTGGCACGAACAGAGCCGCGAGGATCGCGACGGCAATGTGCGCATCGTCTGGGCCAACATTCAGGCGGGGCGCGAGCACAACTTCAACCAGCAGATCGCCGACGGGGACGACATCGGCGGCTACGACTTCGGCTCGATCATGCACTATGGGCGTCGGGCCTTCTCCAGGAACAACCAGGATACGATCGTGCCCCTGGGCGGCCAGGCGATCGGCCAGCGGACCGGTCTTGGGGCAGGCGACATTGCCGCCATCCGCGCCATGTACCCTCAGCTCGAGCCCACCCAGACCTGGCGCGGCACTCAGTTCACCGGCACGCTCGCGCCCAACCAGACCCAGACCTGGTTCACCCACAGCTGGCCGTCGCACTGGTTCGTCGTCTGGACGGCCATTCCGACGGCGCCCGTGATCGACGGCCCCGCCCAGGTTGAGTTGACGGTGCGCCTGTCGCGCCAGGCCGACCGCGCCAACGCCCGGCTCGTGAAGTATCACCTGAGCGTCCGCAACCTTACCGGCAACAACGTGACCTTCCAGGCACGGTACGAAGTGCTCGGCTGGAACCCGAGCTTCCTCTGAAAGGACCCCCGATGCGAATCGTCATCGAGATCGACGGCACCGCGGTAAAGCACGAGGAGGCCGGTGCAACCACTTCCCCTTCTCCCCCCAATGCCGCCGCCGCTTCGGACGGCGGTGCGGCGCCAGGCGCCGACGCAATGACCGCAGCCGCGGACAAGGACAGCGGAGGACCTTCGCAGGAGCTCCTCGATTCGATCGGCACCGCCGAGCGGGGAAGTGGTAACGGCTCGCCACCCGCCGAGGCGGCTGACGCCGGCGCCGCCCCCACCGATTTTTAGAAAGGACCAGACCATGGCGATTTCCCTCGGTACCCAATTTACCGGCACGCTCGCGCCCGGCCAGACCCAGACCTGGTTCACTCACAGCTGGAACGCCAACTGGAACGTGGTCTGGATGTGCGTTCCGACGTCCCCCGTTCTCGACGGGCCGGCGCAGATCGAATGGACCATCCGCAATACCCGCCAGGCCGCGAACCTCGTGAAATGGTTCATCACCGCGCGGAACCTGACCGGCGGCAACCTCACCTTCCAGGCGCGCTACGCGATCCTGAACGCCTGAGCGCGTCGGCGTGAGCGGCCCGCGCATCGTTTCCGGCACGCTCCGCCTCGCCGATGCCGTAGCGCCAGGAGCCATCGTGCGCGTGAAGGTGGAAGACGTCTCCCGCCTCGACGCAGCCGCCGTTGCGATCGCCGAAACGGTCCTGCCGCTCGCGGCCGGCGCTGCCGCCGGCGCGGACATTGCCTTCAGCATCACCGTGCCTGCAACGGACGAGCGAGCGACTTATGTAGTCCGCGCGCACGTGGACACCAGCGGGTCGGGCGACATCAGCGCAGGTGACCTCGTCTCGAGCCAGGCCTACCCGGTTCTCACGCAGGGTCACCCGGATCGCGTCGTCGTGGAAGCGCGGAAGATCTAGCACCGATACGGCAACCACGCCCGCGCGTATTCAAGCGGTTGGATGCACGGGATTTTCCGACGTTTTTCACGTCGACGTGCGCAGCGACGATCCAGGTGAAGCACGCCCGTCCGCTCGAGGCGAACGCCGCTGCTCGGGCAACCCGATCGGGTCCGACCGGGTTCGTTCGTTCGGATCAGTCCGTCCGCTGGCGGACCCGCTCGCCGAACGGCCTTAAGCAGCCTTCACCAGCCCTGGCTCGTAGCCCAGATTCGGTGCGAGCCAGCGCTCGGCCGATTCGAGCGGCATCCCCTTGCGCTTCGCATAGTCCTCGACCTGGTCGCGATTGATCTTGCCGACCGCGAAGTACTGCGCATCGGGGTGCGACAGGTAGAACCCGCACACCGATGAGGCCGGCATCATCGCGTGGCTCTCGGTCAGCGTGATGCCGACGTCGGGCGCGTTGAGCAGCGTGAACAGCGCCGGCTTCTCGGTATGGTCGGGACACGCCGGATAGCCCGGCGCCGGACGCACGCCGCGGTACTGTTCGGCGATCAGCTGGTTGTTGTCGAGCACCTCGTCGCGGGCGTAGCCCCAGAACTCGCGGCGCACCCGTTTGTGCAGAAGCTCGGTGAACGCCTCGGCGAGCCGGTCCGCCAGCGCCTTCAGCATGATCGCGCTGTAGTCGTCATTGCGGCGCTCGTAGTCGTCGACCCGTTTGTCGATGTTGAGCCCCGCGGTGACGGCGAACGCACCGATGTAGTCGGCAAGGCCGGTCACCTTCGGCGCGACGTAATCGGACAGGCACTGGTTCGCGCGTCCTTCAGGCTTCTGATTCTGCTGGCGCAGGTTATGCCAGGTCATCAGCACCTTCGTGCGCGCGTCGTCGGCGTAGACCTCGATGTCGTCGCCGACCGCGTTCGCCGGGTACAGGGCGAACACCGCGTTCGCGGTGAGCCAGCGCCCCTCGATCAACTTCTTCAGCATCGCCTGCCCGTCACGGAACACGTTGCGCGCGGCCTCGCCGACGATGGCGTCGTCGAGAATCTTCGGATACGGCCCGGCGAGATCCCAGGTCTGGAAGAACGGCCCCCAGTCGATGCAGGCGGCGATCTCGGCCAGATCGTAGTTCCTCAATTGGCGCGTGCCGGTGAACGTGGGCTTGGGCGGAACGTATGCGGGCCAGTCGATGCGCTGTGCATTCGCGCGCGCGCGCGCCAACGGGATCAGATCGGGCCCGCGCTTGTTCGCATGCTGTTCGCGTACCTTGTCGTAGTCCTGCGCCAGTTCGTCGAGATACTTGCGCCGTACCACCTCGTCCTCGGACAGCAGGCTCGAGCACACCGACACGCTGCGCGAGGCATCGGGCACCCAGACGATCGGGCCGCGGGTATAGCCGGGCGCGATCTTGACCGCGGTGTGAGTGCGCGAGGTCGTCGCACCGCCGATCAGCAGGGGCAGCGTGAAGCCCTGCCGCTCCATCTCGCGCGCGACATGCGACATCTCTTCGAGCGAGGGCGTGATGAGCCCCGACAAGCCGATGATGTCGGCCTTCTCTTCGCGCGCGCGGTCGAGGATCTGCTGCGCCGGCACCATCACGCCCATGTTCACGACTTCGTAGTTGTTGCACTGGAGCACCACCGACACGATGTTCTTGCCGATGTCGTGCACATCGCCCTTGACCGTCGCGATGACGATCTTGCCCTTCGCCTTGACCTCGCCGGACAAGGCCTTCTCCGCCTCGATGAACGGCACCAGGTGTCCCACCGCCTGCTTCATCACGCGTGCCGACTTGACCACCTGCGGCAGGAACATCTTGCCCGCGCCGAACAGATCGCCGACGACGTTCATGCCGTCCATCAACGGTCCTTCGATCACTTCGATCGGACGCCCGCCGCGCGCGGCGATGCCTGCGCGCGCCTCTTCGGTGTCCTCGATGATCCACTGCGTGATGCCATGCACCATCGCATGCGTGAGCCGCGCGCCGACCTCCTGCTCGCGCCATTCGAGGCTCTGTTCGACCTTCGCGCCGCCGGCCTTCAACGTGCCAGCGACCTCGATCATCCGTTCGGTCGCATCGGGACGCCGGTTCAGCACGACATCCTCGACCCGCTCGCGCAATTCCGGCGCGAGGTCGTCGTAGACCCCGACCATGCCGGCGTTGACGATGCCCATCGTCATGCCGGCGCGAATCGCGTGATACAGGAACACGGTGTGGATCGCTTCACGCGCCGGGTCGTTGCCGCGGAAACTGAAGCTCACGTTCGACACCCCGCCGCTCACCTTGGCATACGGCAGGTTGTCGCGGATCCAGCGCGTCGCCTCGATGAAGTCGACACCGTAGTTGTTGTGTTCCTCGATGCCGGTGGCGATCGCGAAGATGTTCGGATCGAACACGATGTCTTCGGCAGGAAAACCCACTTCGTCGACCAGCAGCCGATAGGCGCGCGCGCAGATCTCGGTCATGCGCGC
>JACMMK010000146.1 GCA_014379045.1 Burkholderiales bacterium | reverse complement strand
CCGGCGGCGCGCCGGCGGCCGAGCTGAACCGGCTCGAGGCCGAGGTAGCCGAGCTCGAGGCGCGCTTGAAGCGGGTGCCTTTCCTCGATGACCTCGATCTTCGCTACCGCCACCGCGTCTATGTGCCGCAGCCGATCGCGCGCGCGGTGATGTTCTGCCTGATGGACGTGTCGGCGTCGATGGATGAACGCAAGAAAGACATCGCCAAGCGCTTCTTCACGCTGCTCTACCTGTTTCTCTCGCGCAAGTACGAGCAGGTCGATGTGGTGTTCGTCCGCCATACCGACAACGCCGAGGAAGTCGACGAAGACACGTTCTTCCACGACCCGAAGTCCGGCGGCACGGTCGTGCTTTCGGCGCTGGAGTTGATGCACGAGATCCAGGCTGAACGCTTTCCGATGACACAGTGGAACATCTACGCGGCTCAGGCGTCCGATGGCGATGCCTTCGGCAGCGACGCGGGCAAGAGTTCGCGCTTCCTCGGAGAGAAGATCCTGCCGGTCTGCCGCTACTTCGCGTACGTCGAAATCCCTGACGGCCAGGACGCCCGACAGAGCAGCCTCTGGGTGGAGTACGACACGCTGACTGCGGCATCGCGCGGGTTCGCGATGCGCCGCGTGTGCGAGCGCGACGAGATCTACCCGGTGTTTCACGAGCTGTTCAAGAAAGAGACGGCATGAGCGGCCAGGTGCAGGCTCGAGAGAAGCGCTTGCCGCAGGGCCCCGATTGGTCGTTTGAACTGATCGAAGAGTACGAGCGAGAAATCCGCAAGACCGCCGCGGAGTTCTCGCTCGATACCTATCCGAACCAGATCGAGGTGATCACCTCCGAGCAGATGCTCGATGCGTATGCGAGTGTCGGCCTGCCGATCGGCTATCCGCACTGGTCGTTCGGCAAGGAGTTCATTCGCAATGAGCAGGCCTATCGCAAAGGTGCGCAGGGCCTCGCCTATGAGATCGTGATCAACTCGAATCCCTGCATCGCCTATCTGATGGAAGAAAATTCCATGATGATGCAGGCGCTCGTGGTCGCCCATGCGAGCTACGGGCACAACTCGTTCTTCAAGGGCAACTACCTTTTTCGGCAGTGGACCGCTGCCGATGCGATTCTCGACTACCTGGTGTTCGCGCGCCGGTACGTGATGGACTGCGAAGAACGATACGGTATCGGTGCGGTCGAGGAAGTGCTCGATTCATGCCATGCGTTGATGAGCTATGGAGTCGATCGGTATCGCCGCCCGCAACCGTTGTCCGCCCGTGAAGAAGAGGCGCGCGTTGCCGAACGCACCGATTACCTTCAGCGTCAGTTCAACGATCTCTGGCGCACCGTGCCCAGTTCCGAGGCGAGCAAGAATCCCGGGCAGAAGCGCAGCGTCTTCCCGCCGGAACCGGAGGAGAACATCCTCTACTTCATCGAGAAACACTCGCCCAAACTCGCGCCGTGGCAGCGCGAAATCGTGCGGATCGTGCGCAAGGTGTCGCAGTATTTCTATCCGCAGGGCCTGACCAAGGTCATGAACGAGGGTTGGGCTACGTTCTGGCATTACACGCTGCTCAACCGCATGTACGACAAGGGGCAACTCGAAGACGGTTTCATGATCGAGTTTCTGCAGGTCCACACGAACGTCGTGACCCAGCGCGGGTTCGACGAGCGCGGCTATGGGGGCATCAATCCGTATGCGCTCGGCTTCGCGATGATGCGCGACATACGCCGCATCTGCGAAGCGCCGACCGCGGAGGACCGGCACTGGTTTCCCGAGATCGCGGGTGCCGATTGGCTCAAGGTGCTCGATTTCGCCATGCGCAACTTCAAGGACGAGTCGTTCATCGCGCAGTATCTTTCGCCGAAACTGATTCGCGAGTTCAGACTTTTCACCGTGGCCGATCATGAGTCGAAGTCCTACCTCGAGATCGACTGCATCCACAACGAAGAAGGCTATCGACGCGTTCGGCGACTGCTTGCCCAGCACTACAACCGCGATGTCACGCTCCCCGACATCCAGGTGATACGCTACGAGCGCGATACCGATCGCTCGCTGGTGCTTCGGCATCTGATCCATCGCAACCGTCCGCTGGCCTCGGGCGAGGCGACCGAAGTGCTGAAGCATCTCGCGCGGCTCTGGGGATTCACCGTGCGACTCGAAGCGGTCGACGCTGATGGCAAGCTCGATCATTACCGTGAATGCGTCGTCTGACCTGCGCGCCGATAGCTCTATCGCCGCGTCGGCGTCGGCATCGTGAGCGCCGATGACGCAGGCTGCGGGAAACTCGGTTCGTAATGTCGCTGCTGCGACCCGTCTGCAGCGACTGGTCGATCGGCATGGTGACGCGGGAAGTCTCGCCGAGGGGGCCCTCCTGATCGCGCAGGAGGTCTATCCCGAGATCGACATCGACCATTACCTGGCACGGCTCGACATGCTCGGGACGATTCTGAAGGCGCGACTGCCCAATGCGGCCGGAAACGTCGAACGCATTCTCGCGCTCAATCGTTTCCTGTTCGTCGAGCACGAGTTCGCGCCGGACAGCGACGATTTCACCGATCCGCGCAACAGTTTTCTCAACGAAGTACTCGACCGCAAGCGTGGCATTCCGATCACGCTGTCGATTGTCTACATCGAGGTCGGACGCCGAATCGGACTGCCGCTCGACGGGCTGTCGTTTCCGCAGCACTTTCTGGTGCGCTGCACGTTGCCCGACGGCGTGGCCGTCATCGACCCGTTCCAGTCCGGGGCGTCGCTGTCGATCGAGGAACTTCAGCGTCGGCTCGGCGCCCTGCGTCAGGGGCACCGTCCGTC
The DNA here is from genome assembly GCA_014379045.1 of Burkholderiales bacterium. Lineage (GTDB taxonomy): Bacteria > Pseudomonadota > Gammaproteobacteria > Burkholderiales > CAIKXV01 > CAIKXV01. The sequence goes on along the minus strand of JACMMK010000146.1, from coordinate 10,803 downwards.
GCGGGCGGAAGTCTCGGCGCTGCTCGTCGCCGCGTCCCGGCGCGAGATACTGTCGCGCGTGCTGCGCAATCTCAAGGCGGTATACCTCGAGCGCGAGCAGTTCGATCACGCGCTGGTGGCGGCCGACCGTATCCTGATGCTGACTCCGAACGTCGCGACCGAGATCCGGGATCGCGGGTGGTTGTATCGCCGTCTCGACTGCTTCGCTGCAGCGCTGGCCGACTACCGGCGGTATCTCGAACTCGCGCCGCTCGCCCCTGATGCCGACGATGCGCGCGAAGCATTGATCGAACTCGAACGCCTGGCGGCGCGCCTGAACTGATCGGCTGCGGCGGCGCGGGCCGCCGCCCGAGGCGTCGAGGCAATCCAGGTCGTCGAGGTATGATGCGTGGTTGGTCACAGCCACGGGCATCGCGTTGCGCGCAGAGACATGAGCGGATACGTCTACTGGATCCTGATCGCGTTCGTTTTGGTGATCGTCGAGTTGACGACTGGCACGTTCTATCTACTCGTGCTCGGGCTGGCGGCGTTCGCTGGCGCAGGTGCGGCGTGGATGGGCGCACCGGTTTGGATGCAGGCTTCGCTGTTCGGCGCGGTCGCTCTGGCGGGGGTGGTCGTCGTGTGGAAGATGCGCGCCGGCGACATCGACGCGATCTCGAGCAACACCCTCGACATCGGTGAAGCAGTGACGCTCGATCACTGGGTCGATCGTGCCGCAGGCGTCGCCCGCGTGCGCTACCGTGACGCCGTGTGGGACGCGCGCGTTGCCGACGACCCGGCGCCGGGTACCGCGGGCGAACCAGGGGCGGTGTTCTACATCCGCAACGTGGCAGGCAGCGTACTCGAGGTCGCGCACGGTGCGCCGGGTGCTCGGCCCGGGGCCAGGACGCGATGAAGCGCGACTCGCGTCCGTTCGACCTGTCTGCACTCGATCTGTCGAAATTCAACCTGCCGACGGCGTTTCCGAGCGCGCTGTCGAATCCGCTGGCCCGGCCAGGAGGAGGAGTGCCCTTGTTGCCCAAGCTGATCATCGTGATCGTGGTCTCCATGATCATGACCACCATCCAGGAACTCAAGGCGTACGCGCCCTGGTTTTTCTTCATCGCGTTCGCCGTCGTGGTCGTGATCGAATCGGTGCGGGTGATCCCGCAGCAGCAGGCCTGGGTGGTCGAGCGCCTGGGCAAGTTCCATGGCGTGCTCGAGCCGGGGCTGCGCGTCATCGTGCCGTTCGTCGATCGCATCCAGTATCGACATTCGCTGAAGGAGGTTCCCCTCGACGTGCCGGAACAGGTGTGCATCACGCGCGACAACACCCAGCTGTCGGTCGACGGCATCATCTACTATCAGGTGACCGATCCGCGCCTGGCGTCGTACGGCTCGTCCGACTACATCACGGCGATCACGCAGCTCGCGCAGACGACGCTTCGCTCCGAGATCGGCAAGATGGAACTCGACCGCACGTTCGAGTCGCGCGACGTGATCAACCGGCAGATCGTGGCGGTGCTCGACGAGGCGGGGCGCACCTGGGGCGTCAAGGTGTTGCGCTACGAGATCAAGAACCTGACGCCACCGGACACCATCCTGCGTGCGATGCAGGCGCAGATCACCGCCGAACGCGAGAAACGCGCGTTGATCGCAAAGTCCGAGGGCCAGAAGCAGGAGGAAATCAACCTGGCAGAGGGTGCCAAGCAGGCCGCGATCCTTCGCTCCGAGGGCGAAAAGGCCGCTGCGATCAACAATGCGCAGGGTGAAGCCCAGGCGATCATCGCAGTCGCCGACGCGACGGCGCTGGCGACCCGGGCGGTGGCCGATGCGATCGGCACGCCGAACGGGCTGAACGCGGCCAACCTCAAGGTCGCGGAGTTGTACGTGCACGCGTTCGGCAATCTCGCCAAGGCGGGCAACACGCTGATCGTACCGGCCAACCTCGCCGATGTTGCCTCGCTGGTGGGTTCGGCGATGACGGTGCTCGACAACGTGAAGAATGCGCAGATTGCAAAATCGTCGTGAAATCCTTGAACTCCCTCGGCAGATCCCAATCTAACCGAGCGACGTCCAGCAACTCGCGGGGCGTCTGCGGGCGATCTGGTTTTCGTCCGGCTGCGGTTCCTTCCTTTCTTCGGAGTGATGCATGAAACGTATCGTGCTGTTCGTGATGACCAACCTCGCGGTGATGTTGGTGTTGAGCGTCACCGCGCGGTTGCTGGGCCTCGATCGGATGCTCGGTCAAGGCGGCATGGGCGGGCTGCTGGTGTTCTGTGCGTTCATGGGTTTCGGTGGCGCGTTCATTTCGCTGGCGATCTCCAAGTGGTCGGCAAAGCGGATGACCGGTGCACGGGTGATCGACTCGCCGAGCAGTTCGCGCGAGTTCTGGCTCGTCGAAACGGTGCGCAAACAGGCTGAAAAAGCCGGCATCGGCATGCCGGAGGTGGCGATCTTCGACTCGCCCGACAGCAACGCGTTCGCTACCGGCATGAGCCGCAACAACGCCCTCGTGGCGGTCAGCACCGGTCTGCTCAATCAGATGCGCGACGACGAAATCGAGGCGGTGCTGGCCCATGAAGTCGCCCACGTCGCCAACGGCGACATGGTGACGATGACGCTGATCCAGGGGGTGGTGAACACGTTCGTGTTCTTCCTGGCGCGCATCATCGGGCAGATGGTCGACCGCGTGGTGTTCCGGAGCGAGTCGGGCCAGGGTATCGGGTACTACATCTCGGTGTTCGCGGCAGAGATGGTTCTGGGCGTGCTGGCCAGCATCATCGTGCTTTGGTTCAGCAGGCAACGCGAGTTCCGCGCCGATGCGGGCGGGGCAAGCCTTGCTTCGCGCGGCAAGATGATCTCGGCGCTGCAGGCGTTGCAACGCGCGCACGAGCCGCCGCAGTTGCCGACGCAGATGGCGGCGTTGGGCATTTCGGGCGGGGTCGGCGAAGGCCTGAAGAAGCTGTTTTCCTCGCACCCGCCGCTTGCCGAGCGACTCGAGGTGTTGCGCGCGGGCGTCTGACGTGGGTGTGTAACAGACGAAAAAGCCAGGCTTCGCGCCTGGCTTTTTTTGTCGGACCCCCGAGTGCGGCCTAGTTCATCCGGTAGGCAGGCGCCGAGATCGTCAGCGCTGCTGCTCGACCCGTACCGGGTGGTTGCATCAATTGAGGATCGTCCGGGTAACCAGGATGGCGGGCGGGAATTCGCCTGTCGTATTGGCCGCCCGTGGGGCCTTAGGCGCCGCGGATACCGGATTCGCCGGGCGTGACCAGATCGGTGCCAACTGGACGACACTCGGCCGGGACAATGACGACTCTTTCTCGCGCGGCGGATTGCCGTCCCAGAGCTGGCTGCGACGACGTTGAAAATACGCATCCCGGACGAACGCATAGCGGTCGTCCGACACGGCGCTGTCGAGCACCCGCTCGGCGGAGAGCAGATTCGCGCGATTGTTGATCAGGCGCAGTCCCCACAACGACCAGCGCGTGGCGTCGTCGTCGATCTGCGACTGGGGATCGAGCACCAATTGCACGATCGTCCCGGTGCCGTCGCGCACGCTGCTCGGCCCGAGGAATGGAAGCACGAGGTAAGGACCGTGGGGCAGCCCCCACCACCCCAGCGTCTGACCGAGATCTTCGTCGCTCTTATCGAGCCCGACACGCGAGGCGACGTCCACCACGCCGAGCAGACCGACCGTCGTGTTCAAAGCGATACGGCCGACGTCGGAAAATGCCGTGCCGACCTTGCCCTGGAGAAGGTTGTTGACCACGTTCCAGACGTCATAGATGTTGCCGAAGAAATTCGACACACCGGTGCGTGCAACCGGTGGTACCACGGCGACGTACGCTTCGGCGACCGGTTTGACGACGGCACGGTCGACCGCGTCGTTGACCTCGAAGATGCCACGGTTGAGCGGTTCGAGCGGGTCGCGAGCATCGGTGGTCGCACAACCGGTGAGCACGACCGCAACGAGACACGCGATGCCGGCGCGCCGCGCCTTCGAGGCCCCGGTCGGCGCCGTCACGGCGTAGCTCGATCGGACGAAACTGGAAAAGCCACAGATGGCGCGCATGAAGACCTCAGGACGAATAATCGCTGGATTATAACGATCGGCGCGGACTGCGCCCGACTTTAGGGTCAGTTGACCACCCCGGACGTCCGGCGTGCGTCGGGTATAGTCGAAATCACGCAAAGTTCACCGAGGAGGATCGCGCCCATGGATCTGGGAATTGCCGGCCGCAAGGCCATCGTATGCGCAGCCAGCAAAGGCCTGGGACGTGCCTGTGCGATGTCGCTCGCGCGCGAAGGTGTGGACGTGGTGATCAGCGCGCGCACGGTGGGCCCGCTGGAAGCGACCGCCGACGAGATTCGCAGAGCAACCGGCGTGCGGGTCGTCACGGTCGCCTCCGACATCACCACCGAGGCCGGTCGCGCCGCGGTGCTCGCGGCGTGTCCCGATCCGGATATCCTGATCAACAACGCCGGTGGCCCGCCGCCCGGCGATTTCCGCGAATGGACTCGCGATCACTGGATCGCCGCGGTCGACGCCAACATGTTCACGCCGATCGAACTGATCCGGCTCACCGTCGACGCGATGATCCAGCGCGGCTTCGGGCGGATCGTCAACATCACGTCGAGTTCGGTCAAGGCGCCGATCGAGGTGCTCGGGCTGTCGAACGGCGCGCGTTCGGGGTTGACCGGCTTCGTCGCGGGCATCGCGAGGAAGACGGTCAAACACAACGTGACCATCAACAACCTGCTGCCGGGCCCGTTCGATACCGACCGGATGCGCAGCAATTTCTACCATATCGCGCAGGTGCAGGGGATCACCGTCGACGAAGCGCGCGAGATCCGGCGCAAGCAGAACCCCTCCGGCAGGCTGGGCGACCCGGCCGAATTCGGCGACGCCTGCGCATTCCTGTGCAGTGCGCAGATGGGCTACGTCACCGGGCAGAACTTCCTGATGGACGGCGGTGCCTACCCCGGCACCTACTAGCGTCGACCCGGGGAGTAAAATACGCCGTCCCGGCGGCCGTTCCAGCTGCCATCTTCATCAGGAGAGCCTCATGCTCAAGCTCAAGGATTCGAGCCTGTTCCGTCAGCAGTGCTATCTGAACGGCGAGTGGGCCGACGCCCGCTCGAAGGAAACGATCACGGTGAAGAACCCGGCCGACGGGTCGGTGATCGGCACGGTGCCGAAGATGGGGGCCGACGAAACGCGCGCGGCGATCGAGGCCGCCGATGCCGCCTGGCCTGCGTGGCGCGCGAAGCTCGCGAAAGAGCGCTCAGCGATCCTGCGCAAGTGGTTCGACCTGATCGTCGAGAATCAGGAAGACCTCGCCGTGCTGATGACCACCGAGCAGGGCAAGCCGATTGCCGAGTCGCGCGCGGAAGTGATGTACGGCGCATCGTTCATCGAGTGGTTCGCCGAGGAGGGCAAGCGCGTCTACGGCGACGTGATCCCGCCGCACCAGGCCGACAAGCGCATCGTCGTGCTGAAGCAGCCGATCGGCGTGTGCGCGGCGATCACGCCGTGGAACTTCCCGAATGCGATGATCACGCGCAAGGCCGGGCCCGCGTTCGCGGCCGGATGCCCGATGGTTCTGAAGCCGGCGAGCCAGACGCCGTTCTCGGCTCTCGCGCTGGCGGTGCTCGCCGAGCGCGCCGGCATCCCCAAAGGCGTGTTCAGTGTGCTTACCGGATCGGCCGCGGCGATCGGGGGCGAGATGTGCGCAAATCCGATCGTGCGCAAGCTGACGTTCACCGGCTCGACCGAGATCGGTCGGGTGCTGATGCAGCAGTGCGCGCCGACGATCAAGAAACTCTCGCTCGAACTCGGGGGCAATGCACCGTTCCTGGTGTTCGACGATGCCGACCTCGATGCCGCGGCCGAGGGTGCGATGGCATCGAAGTACCGCAACACCGGCCAGACGTGCGTGTGCGCCAACCGGATCCTTGTGCAGGACAGCGTCTACGACGCGTTTGCGCAGAAGCTGAAAGAGAAGGTTGCCAAGCTGAAGGTCGGCAACGGACTGGGTGCGGACATCTCGCAGGGCCCGCTGATCGACCAGGCTGGCCTCGACAAGGTCGAGGAACATGTCGCCGACGCCGTCGCCAAGGGGGCGAAGGTGTTGACCGGCGGCAAGCGGCACGCGCTCGGTGGCACCTTCTACGAGCCGACGATCCTGACCGATGTCACCACCGACATGAAGGTGACGAGCGAAGAGACCTTCGGACCGGTGGCACCGCTGTTCAAGTTCAGCACCGAAGAGGAAGCGATCCGGCTCGCCAATGCGACCGAATTCGGTCTCGCCGCGTACTTCTACAGTCGGGACATCGGGCGCTGTTTCCGGGTCGGCGAGGCGATCGAGTCGGGGATGGTCGGGGTCAACGTCGGCATCATCTCGAACGAGATCGCCCCGTTCGGCGGGGTCAAGCAGTCCGGCCTGGGGCGCGAAGGGTCGAAGTACGGCATCGACGAGTTCATGGAAGTGAAGTATCTGTGCCTGGGCGGTATTCAGTAGCGCATCGACGCGCGGACCAGGCCACTCGGGGGAACGCGCGTTCGCATCGGTCGTTTTCGATGCAGCAGCGTGGACGCGCGCCGACCGTCTCGAGGCGCAGCGTGCGCAACGTCTGCACTCGCGTTCACTACTGTGCCGGTGCGCCGAACTCCTTGACCAGTTTGGTATAACGCGCGTACTCCGATTTCATCATCGCCAGGAAACTTTCGGGCGTCGATTCGAACGTGGGGTCCGCGCCCTGGCGGGCGAAACGTTCGCGCGTTTCGGGCGCCTTCAGCACGCGATTGATGTCGCCATAGATTTTCGTCGCGAGGGGCTTCGGCAAGGCGGGCGGCGCGATGATGCCGAACCACGCGTCGTTGGTGGCAGCGGGGAAACCGGCTTCAGCGAACGTCGGCAGGTCGGGGAAGGCGGGGTTGCGTTTGGCGGTGCTGACGGCCAGCGCACGGCCGCGACCCTCGCCTATCAATACCTGGCTCGATGGCGCAGTGAAGATCAGGAAATGGATGCGTCCGGCGACGAGCTCGGCGTTGACGTCGGCGATCGACTTGAACGGCACATGCACGACTTTCAGTCCGGTCGCGGTGCGGAAGATCTCGCCCGCCGTGTGCGCGAACGAGCCCACTCCGAGCGAGGCGTAGTTCAGCTCGCCCGGGCGAGCCCGGGCGTACGCCACGAACTCCTGCACGGTCTTCGCCGGAATCGTCGGCGCGATCGTCAGCAGGTTCGGGATCGTCGCCACCTGCGTGATCATCGTGACGTCCTCGATCGGTCGGTAGGGCGGCTTCGGTTGAAGCAGGGCAGAGACGAAATGCGGTGCGCCGACCAGACCGAGGGTGTGCCCGTCGGGCAAGGCGCCGATGATGATCTGACTGCCGATCAGACCGCCGGCGCCTGGTCGGTTGTCGGTGACGACGGGCGTCTTGTAGACCTCACCGAGCAACTGCCCGAGTTGACGGCCGAGGAAGTCGCTCGCACTGCCCGGCGGAAAGGGCACGACGAGTCGGATCGGTCTCGTGGGAAACGACTGCACGTTGATCTCGGCAGGAGAGGTGGCCGGCTGCGCGAATCCTGCGGCGGGCAGGGCCAGGCTTGCGGCGAGCGCGCAGGCAGGCGCCGCGCGAAGCGCTCGAGACTTGTTCATCCTCAGGGCATCCTTTTTCTGGTAACGCGGGTGACCGCGCGCCATGTGGCGCGCACCGCACACGACTGGCATCACGTTGAGCCTACAGCCCGACCCAAGTACTTGATGGCATGCCTTCGTGCGGGAAGTGTAGATCGAATCGATCCCGGTTTGTTTCATGCGCACCCATGCGTCATTGCCACCCGAGGGTGCGCCGTCTACAGTGACGTCGCCGCATTGCTTCCACCGACACGCCGCAGTCTTTCCGTGCATCGGGAGTGTGCGCAGGGTTCCAATCACCGACGGAGCAGATGCATGAGAGCGATGGTGTTGCACGGGCTGGGTCGACCCCTGGTTCTTGAAGACGTGGCCGACCCGCGTGTCGGGCCCAACGAAGTGAAGATCCGCGTGCGCGCGATCGGCGTCGGCCTGACGGTCGTGCACATGCTGGCGAACCCCGGTCAGGTCACGGCCTACCCGCGCATTCCCGGCCACGAAGTCGCCGGCGAGATCGTCGAACTCGGCAGCGAGGTCCGCGGCTTCACGGTCGGACAGCGCGTCACCAACCATTTCTATCTCACCTGCGGCCAGTGCCGCTTCTGCCGAGCCGGTCGTGAGACCCTTTGCACTGCGTTCAGGGGCTATGTCGGGATGGCCTGCGACGGCGGCTATGCCGAGTACATGACGTTGCCAGCACGCAACTTCGTGCCGATCCCCGACGGGGTCAGCGATGTCGATGCCGCGGTGGCCGCCGACGCGATCGCGACGCCGTTTCACGCGTGCACGAAGGAGGCGCAGGTCCAGCCGGGCGACAATGTGCTCGTGTTCGGCGCGGGCGGCGGTGTCGGCGTGCATGTAGTGCAGGTAGCGAAGGCAGCGGGCGCACGAGTGATCGCGGTGGAAATCGGAGAAAGCAAGTTGTCCGGCGCACAGGCCGCGGGCGCCGATGAGCTGATCGACGGTGCGCGTGGCGACGTCGCGAAGCAGGTGCTCGCGCTGACCGACGGCCGCGGCGTCGAGGCGGTGATCGACGTCGTCGGCGCGAAAGAGACCCTCGAGGCGTCGGTGCTGGCGCTCGCCGCCGGGGGGCGTCTGGTGATCGTCGGCGTTCGGCCTGCGGCGGTGTTCGGTGACTCATCGAAGTTCACCCTCGACGCAACGATGATCGTGCGCAAGGGCATCGAGGTGCGCGGATCGCGCTACGTGACGGCAACCGAGATCGCGCAGACGCTCGAGTTGCTTCGGCAGAAGCGCGTGCGGGCGATCGTCGAGCAGACCTTTGCGCTCGAGCAAGCCGAACATGTACACCAGTTGATCCGCGAAAATCGCGTGGTCGGACGGGTCGCGCTGCGCGTCGACTGAAGCGCCTCACGGCGGCGATGCCCGACGCGGCGCGCAGGCAGCGCGGGTTGGGTTACGATCCGGGCCCGGCTGCGCAGCGGCGCAGTCCACACAGGAGATGCAATTGACACGCTCGAGCCCGCGGGTGGCCTGCGCCACCGTTGCCGCCACCCTCTTTCTTCTGACCACGCAATGGATATCGATTCCGATGAGTTCTGCGCAAGGCAATAACCCGACCCCGAGCACCACACCCACGTCCGCCCTCAAGATCACCGATCGAAAAGCCGGTACCGGTGCCGAGGCCGTAGCCGGCAAAACCGTGTCCGTGCATTACACGGGCTGGCTTTACGACCCGGCAGCGGCGGACGGAAAGGGCAAGAAGTTCGACAGTTCGGTCGACAGCAAAAAACCGTTCTCGTTCGGCCTTGGGGGCGGACAGGTGATCCGCGGCTGGGACCAGGGCGTGGCGGGAATGAAGGTCGGCGGTCAGCGCACATTGCTGATTCCGCCGGAGATGGGTTACGGGGCGCGCGGGGCCGGGGGTGTGATACCGCCGAATGCGACGCTTCTGTTCGATGTGGAGTTGCTCGGGGTTCAATAGTGTTTGCAATGGCGATGTCATGGCTGATGCGTGATGTAGTATTCCGGTGCTTTATGTGGGTCACACGCGATGCGCACCACGCTCGATATCGATGATGACGTGCTGGCTGCCGCGCGCGACCTGTCGCGCCGACAACGAATTCCGCTTGGGCGCGTTGTGTCGGCTCTGGTGCGCACAGCCCTGACGACGTCGCCCGCGGCGCTCGATGCGATGCCGGGGTCGACGCCGGTGGCTGGGGAGCCGTCGTCGTTTTACGGTTTCCGGCCCTTGCCCCGGGTCGCCGACCTGTTTGTCACCAACGCGCAGATCGACAGGCTGCGCGCCATCGACGGCATCTGAGCCCGACGCCGCTCACTTGTCGCGCTGACGTACCTGCGCGCGCGCTGTCGGCCCCTTGCGTACGTGTCACCGACGTCTATCTGCTCGCGCTCGCGGTGCGCCATGCCGGCTGTTTCGTGACCTTCGATCGCGGCGTGATCGCCGCGGCGGTGACCGGGGCGCGGCGCGAGCATCTGGTGGTGATCTAGTCGCTCGTTCCAATGCGGGTTCGGGCTCGGCTCCGCCCGGTACCGCCAGGTGCACCCCGACCGCGCCTCACGTCATCAACTGCCCGCCATTGACATGGATCGTCTGGCCGGTGATGAAGCCTGCGCCCGGCCCACACAGAAAGCGCACGGCGCTTGCGATCTCTTCCGGCTCCCCCGCACGACCGATCGGGATCAGCCCTTTCGGATCGGCGCGTGCGGAGCGGTGCGCGGCACGTTCGGTCGCGATCTGACCTGGCACCACGCAGTTCGCGCGCACGCCCTGATCGGCGAACTCGCGCGCGATTGCGCGCGTGAAAGCGACCAGCCCGCCCTTGGCGACCGACCCGTGGACGCGACGCTTCGCGCCGGAGAGCGCGGTCAACCCGCCCAGCGTGACGATGCTGCCGCCGCCCCCCGCGATCATCGAGGGCAGACACGCCTGCGTACAGTGGAACGCACCATCGAGCGTGGTGGTCATGATGCGCCGCCACTCTTCGTAGGTCATGTCGAGAAACGCAGTCTCGTGCCGCACCGAGGCATTCAACACGAGCATGTCGACGCGCCCGAAGCGCGCGAGCACCTCGTCGACCATCGCGCGCCCGCCGCGCGCGTCGCCGATATCGGCGACTAAAGCGCGTGCGCGCCCGGCGCGCGCCTCGATCTCGCGTACCAGCGTGTCGGCATCGTCGCGGGAGGCGCGGGTGT